>PMWR01000368.1 GCA_003166055.1 Acidobacteriaceae bacterium | reverse complement strand
CTTTGTTTCGAACGCGGAGATTGACTATCACGGCGGGGAGCGCTATCCGGTGCTGGAACGCGTGGACGGGGCGCCGGATTATCTGGATGACATTACCAAGCCGCTGACGGTGCCGGAGAAGGTGGCCGCTGAGACAGTGAAGGAGTGAAGAAGTGAAGGAGTGAAAAAGTGAATGAGTGAAGTGGCGGATGACCGCCAATTGGATGACAATGGCCCGGTCGGCTGGGGTAGTCTGGTTGCTCAGGAGACTTTCAGCCGACCATGCTCAATCTGCGCCGCTTCCCTTTCGCTGTCCTGGCCGTATTTGGCCTTGCGCTTCCCATTCTTTGCGCCCAACAGGCCGCTCCGGCCGCGCCCCAAGAGGACTACGTCAAGGCGCATTACACCAAGTACGAGTTCCGCATTCCGATGCGCGATGGGAAGCGCCTGTTTACGGCCGTCTATGTGCCGAAGGACGCGGCGGGTGGGCCGTATCCATTCCTGATGGACCGGACGCCTTATAGCGTCGGCCCTTATGGGGAAGATCGGTACCCGACGCACCTTGGGCCTTCGGAGGAGTTTCAAAAGAGCGGATACATCTTTGTCTACCAGGACGTGCGCGGTCGCTGGATGAGCGAAGGGGAATTTGTCGAGATGCGTCCGCATATCGACGAGAAAAAGACGCCGCAGGATGTAGACGACGCCTCGGACACCTACGACACAATCGAGTTTCTTCTGAAGCATGTGGCGAACAACAATGGGAAGGTGGGCATCTGGGGCATCTCGTACCCTGGGTTCTATACGTCGGCTTCGATCATTGACTCGCACCCGGCGCTGGTGGCGGCGAGTCCGCAGGCGCCGATGACGGACCTGTTTCTGGGCGACGATGCGTATCACGGCGGAGCTTTTATGCTTTCAGCCAATTTCGGGTTCTATGCGTTCTTTCATCCGCAGACCGAGCCGCAGACGCCCAAGCCGACCGTGCCCTTCGATTTTGGGACGCCGGACAGCTACAAGTTTTATCTCCAGGCGGGAAGTCTGGCGAACATGGAGAAGGAGTACCTGAAGGGCTCCAACTGGCTCTACAACGACCAGATGAAGCACGACACCTATGACGCGTATTGGCAGTCGCGGGACTTGTCGCGGCACATGAAGAATGTGAAATGCGCTGTGCTGGTGGTGGGCGGATGGTATGACGCCGAGGATTTGAGCGGACCGTACAAGACCTTCTACGCGATCAACAGGTTCAACCCGGACACGACGACGACGCTGGTGGAGGGTCCGTGGGTGCATGGCGGCTGGGCGCGCGGCGACGGCACGCACCTGGGCGATGTGCAATTCAACGCCAAGACCAGCGAGTATTTCCGCACGAATATTCAGTTCCCCTTCTTCGAGCATTACCTGAAGGGCAGCGGAGCGGCGCAACCCAAGGCCGAGGTGTTTGAGACGGGGACGAACGTGTGGCGGAGCTTCGATGCGTGGCCTCCGAAGGCCGCTACGGCGAAGACGCTTTACTTCCACGCCGGCGGGAAATTGAGTTTCGATCCACCAACGGAAGCCAAGGGAATGGACGAATATGTCAGCGATCCAAATCACCCGGTTCCCTTTGTGGGATACACGACGGACACGGTCCCACAGCGATATATGGTGGACGATCAAAGATTCGCGAGCTATCGGCCCGATGTTCTCGTCTATGAGACAGACCCATTGGAGGAAGACGTGACGATTGCCGGCCCCATCTCGCCCAAATTGAAGATTTCCAGTTCGGGGACGGACTCGGATTTTGACGTGAAGCTGATCGACGTTTACCCGGAGGACTACCCGGACCCGGAGGAAGCGACGGGCGGGAAACGTGTGCTGGACGCGCCGCCGCTGCATATAGGCGGCTATCAGGAATTGCTGAGGGGCGAGCCGTTTCGGGCGAAGTTTCGCAATAGCTGGGAGAAGCCTGAGGCATTGACACCAGGCAAGGAAGCCGATGTCAACTTCATCATGCCGGATCTGTTTCATACCTTCAGGCGAGGGCACCGCATCATGGTCCAGGTGCAGAGTTCGTGGTTCCCGTTGACGGATCGCAATCCGCAGACGTTTACCGACATTCCCAATGCAAAACCGGAGGACTTCAAGCCGGCTACCGAACAGGTATTCCGACAGAGGGACGCTGCCTCCGGCGTGGAAGTGTTGGTGTTGCCGCATCTATAGACTTCTGTGGACTCCCACTCATTGTGCAAAGGGCGCACAATGAATGGGGCACAGCGGGGTGGGGCACGGCGGATTCTGTTTACACTTGAGTTGAAAATGCTCTAGTTCACACAAGGAAAAGGGGTCAGAGTCATGAAGTTGAAGGCAATGCGCAAACGAAGGACTCTGATTGTTCTCGGCCTTGCAGCGCCGTTGCTGCTGGGATTTGGAACGGGGTGCGGCGATTTCTGGAAGGCGCCGACCGGATCAACAGCGACCACAGTGACGCTCACGTCCTCCGTGGCCACGACGACTGTGGGCACAAGCATTACGTTGACGGCTACGATTTCGCCGACGACGGCCACGGGTACAGTCACGTTCTATAACGGCACAACCTCGATCGGAACGGGGACGCTGAGTTCGGGGACGGCTACGGCGACTTATGCACCCACCGCTGCCGGGACGTTTTCGCTCACAGCCGATTACGGCGGAGATGCCAACGACGCCACAAGTACCTCAAGCGCGGTTTCGATCACCGTCAGCGCGGCGGTAACTTTAACCCCGACCACTACCTCGCTAACAGCTTCGACCCTGGCGCCGACGACGACCGAAAGCGTGACTCTCACGGCCACGGTTACGCCGGCTACGCCGGTGCCAACAGGGACGGTGACTTTTTATAACGGCGCCACCTCGCTCGGCACGGGGACGTTGAATGCATCGGGCGTTGCGACGCTGGCATATACATTCTCGACGGCGGGGACTTACTCGGTCACGGCGACGTACGGGGGATCGAGCACCTACGCTACGAGTACTTCGACGGAATTGAGCGTCGTCGTCAGTAGTTCGCAATGAGGGGCTGCAGACAGGCGTTGGCGGTTTGCGGGTAAACGAGAAAGGGAGCCGTGGTGGCTCCCTTCTTTGTTGCGGTGCTCAGTTGACGGTCAGCCTTTTTTGCCGCGCATGCGATCGGGATTGGGAGGGCAGGTCGACTCGCGAATCATCAACTCGGGCTGGATCGACACCGCGTCGGGGAACGTGGCTTGGCCGCGAATTCGTTGCAGCAGAATCCGCGCGGCGGTCAGGCCCATCTGCTGCAGCGGTTGGCGGATCGTGGTCAGGCTGGGATTTTGGTAGGCAGCGCTCAGGATGTCGTCAAAGCCGACCACAGAAACGTCCTCCGGCACACGCAGTCCGCGATCCTTGAGCGCGCGAATGGCACCGATCGCCGACAAATCGTTGTAGCAAACAAGAGCGGTAAACTCAGCGCCGCGGCTCATCAGTTCGCTGGCTGGCCCAAAGCCCATCGCCGGGGTGGACACCTTCATCTCGATGGCTACCTTCAACTCAGGTGGAATTTCCAGTTTCAGGTCTCTCGCCACCGCCATCAGGTATTCCCAACGCTCGTCGGCGTCGGAACTGTGGCTCCCGCCGCGCATAAAGGCAATCTTGCGGTGTCCCAGTTGGACCAGGTGGCGCAGTAGCAATTCCGCCGCGCGTCTTTGGTCAAGCACCACGTTGGTCACGCCTTCGAACGTCCTGTGCCCCGCCACTGCCACCACAGGCAGCCTCATGCTGTGTTCCAGAACTGTATCGATCAGGATGAACCCTTCCACAGAGCGGTCAAGCAACAACCGCGGATACTCCTCAATGAGGTCGGGTTTACGCCGATGGCTTGCCGTCAGGTAGAAGTAACCCTCCTCGATCAGGAACTCTTCCACCCCGGTCAGCACCTGAGTCGCATAAGTGTCGTTCAGGTCCGGAACCAGTACGCCGACTGAAAACGTTTGCTTTTTCCTCAGCGACCGCGCATAGAAACTCGGCCGATATTCGAATTTGGCCGCGGCCGCCGTCACGCGATCCCGCGTCTCCTGTGGAATTGAGCGCACTCCCGGGGCATTGTTCAGGACCAGCGAAATGGTGGCCGGCGAGAGGTTCAGATACTCGCCCAGCGTGCGCAGGCTGATTGGCTGGCCAGGCGGGGGCTCAGTTCCGGGTTTGGTTCGCTTGGCCATTTGTTACTGTTTTAACACTCTTTACAGTCAGTGCGCTGGGAGTTTAGCGGTTTTGGAGGGTTTTGAGGTGTTTACGGCGAGGTAAAGCAATTTATGGGATTCATCCTGCCGGGCGATGCGGGTATGGAGGCTGGCTGGCGTGGGTCGCCCAAAAATGCGCGTT
>PMWR01000441.1 GCA_003166055.1 Acidobacteriaceae bacterium | reverse complement strand
TCAGCCCTTGGACGTATTCAAAGCCACGGCAGCGCGGATCAGCGCCTTCAGAGCCTTCTCGTTCACCTTGTCGCCTTCATGGAAGTCGATGGCGCGGCGCAGATTTCCCTCGAGACTGGAATTGAAGAGGCCTGAGGGGTCATCCAAAAAGGCGCCCTTGGCGAAGGTCATCTTGACGACACTCTTGTGGGTCTCGCCGGTGCAGATCATCCCGTCGTGGGACCACACAGGCACTCCCCAGGGGTTGGAGGGCTTCTTCCACTTGGCTTCTTCAACGACGTCAGGGTCGGCTTCGATGATCAAAGCGCGCAGGCGCTCGAGCATCTCTACGCGCCAGTCGCCGGGCTGCGCAGTTTTCGTGCCGGGTTTCGTGTCGGGCTGTCTGGACAAGGATTCGCGAGATGCAGGTTCGGTTGTTTGGGAACCACTCTTCTTAATCATGAGCGCTCACCCCATCGGTTGTAAGGGTAGGAAAGAAGAAGCTCTGACGAGAAACACGTGGAAGATGGAAGAACCCGATGGCCGATGGTTGGCCTTTTTGGTCTCCCACCCATCGGACAAAAACAAGGACGTCCGATGGATGGGGCACGGAGTATTTATGACGCACCCAGTTTCATCCACTGCGGGCCGGCGATCAGTCGATGCGCGGCGTGCCCTTGCGCAGCGTCATGCCGGTGATGCCGAAGACCACGATGATTCCGATGGCGAGAGCGAAGTAATAGGCCATGGGATGCGCCCAGCCCGGCGAGTAGGTCAGGTCTTGCCCAACCCACAGCAGCAGGATGGTGGCGATCACGGCAAACTGTCCGGCGATGACCAGAAAGGTGTGTCCCAGGTCGCGGCGCTTGTCCAGCGCCTCCACCTGGTCCGGAGTCAGGTTGCGCTCTTCGGGGGGAAGCAGGGAATTTGCCATCGAGTCTCTCCTGTTGATTCAGCGGCCCGCTAAGTTGACCATGGGCCAAGCCGCTCACAGCTTCAATTCAATCACAGGCCATGGTCCCCGCGCCAGTGGGACGCACGGCTTCGCGGCATGTAACGAGGCCTATTTAGTTGGGAGAACCGCCGGCTTTGCCGGGGTGGCAATACAAGTTTGACAATTGCTGAAATCGCTCCTGGTTTGTGTTTCTGCATTTTTCAGCAAAAGACGTTGGATGGGCGCAGAGGATGGGCGCCGTCCCTACGGGACTCCGGATGAATTGTCGGTTTCGCCAACCCCGCGTTGAAGCGCGGGGTTAACAACCAGTGCGCCTATGGCGCGGGCGACGCGACTCCCGACATGATGCATGACTGCACAGGCCCTTTTGAGGAGCCTCCAACCGTAAAGCCTTCGGCTCTGCCGGAGGATATCTACTCCAAATCTAGTCGGACAAAAACGCCAGCGACTGCAGTTGCGTGATCTCAAAAGGCTTGCGGCAGCGCATGTTGGCGCAGGCCAGCTTGTCGTCGCGGCGCACCATGTAAGACTGCGCCTTGGCAAAGCGGGCGCGGTCGCGTTCGTCGGCGTTGCGGGGCAGTTGCGCCCGCTTGCGCCGCACCACCCAGCTCACCTGGTATTCGCCGGATTGCCCGCACTTGGGGCAGGTAAGTGTGTGCTTCCGTAGTTCCGTAGTCTCGTTGAAAAACTCGCGCTCTTCCATGGTATTCAGCCCTCCGGAACCGCACCCCACTCGCAAATTCCCACCCGCGTGGACTTCGTGCCATTTTTCCTGGCAAGAAATCTCGCACAAGGGGCTTTCGCTCCGGTTCAATCTCTTCCATACTCATACTTGCCATGGCGAAACGCAAGACCTCCCGTTTTTCGGCCACCAAGGCCGTCAAGGCCAACGCACGTGAGCGCGTGGGCCAGCCTAAGCCCGCGCGGGTGATTGAAACCGAGCCGCGCACCGGCCGCGAGGCCAAGCACAAGCCCAAGCTCGAAGAGATCATTCAGCGGGAGGAATAGACGTGGCCAAAGCAGTGGGTGTGGGTGGTGTTTTTCTGAGGGCGCGAGACCCGGAAAAGCTGTCCGCCTGGTATGCGCAACACCTGGGCATTCCCTCCCAGGATGGGGGGTCGCTCGCCTTCGACGGGCCGGAATCGGCCGGAATGACCGTCTTTGCTCACTTCCCCGCCGACACGCGTTACTTCGGCGAAGGCACGCAGCAGGCGATGGTCAATTTCCGCGTGGACGATCTGGACCAACTGCTGGAACAGTTGGCCGCCGCGGAAGTGCGCATCGATCCCCACCGCGAGGACTACTCCTACGGCCGTTTCGCCTGGATATGGGATCCGGAGGGCAATCGCGTGGAGCTGTGGCAGCCGTTGCCGGTCAATGGAAGCGATTTGAGCTCATAGGAGCTGTTTCATAAATGCTCTTGCATGTTGCAAAACGTCCCTCAGGGGCTGAAGCCCATCTCTCATTTGAGGGCATCTCACGGCACGACTGAAGTCGTGCCCTTTCGCACAGCCAATCATTAGAACGGTTCTAAGCCGATCGAGCGACCTACGGCTGTTGCTGCGGTTGCTGCTGCTGCTGCACCGTGTAGGGGCCGGGAAGCTGCGGCGCCGGAGTTTTGTCCTCCGCCTGCTGCTTGCTGCTGACAGAAGTTCTCTTCGAGTAAATGCGGAACGACACGTAGAGGTCCAGCATCACTGGGACCGGCTTGCCGTCCTTGATGGCCGGCTCGAAGGTGGCCTTGCGAATCGACTCCACGGCATTCTCATCCAGGCCGAAGCCGATTGGCAGGGCTATGGCGATCTCACCTGGCTTGCCGTCCGCGCCGATTACAGCGTGATAGAGAGCCGGACCGGCAATGCCGCTGGCCTGCGCCCACTCATTCGACTCCGGCACGAAGTTCGTCACCAGCTTCGCCTTCCTGTCCACAGTGTTCTGCCGCAGCACGTTTGGATCCGCAGGCCGGTAATCGCTTCTGGAGGCTACCCCCTGGTAGTAAAGCTTCCAGAAGTCCGGCATTGCCGCCATCATGCGGGCATCGAGCCCCTGGGCGAAGACGTTGTCGAGGGCGTCTTTCAGGACCTTGGTGGCGTGCGCTGGAGAAGTGGTGGTGGTCACGCTCGAAGGATCCGCCGGACGCTCTTCGACGGGAGCAGCCGCCATCTCGGCCTTCGCCTCATCCTCGGCGCTCATTTCTTTCGGTGCGGGAGCGGGCTGCCCGGTTTGTTGGGCCGGCGCCGCTGCCTGTGTCGCCGCCGCGCCCGGTCCTGCCGGAGTGGGAGCCAGGCTCTTCGCTTTCAGGCCTTTGTCCTTCTCGTTATCTTTTTTCTTCTTGGGCGTCACCACCAGTTCGCGATCGATGCTGATCTTGACCACCTTCTTTTTGGGCGTGATCTTCACGCGGTCCAAAGCCCTGGTGGGATCCTCATAGGGCAGCGCGCCCAGAAAGTGCAATCCATAGCGCGCGCCCTCCAGCTCCACCTTGTGTTTGGTCAGGCGCACCCGGTCGATCTGGATGGCGCTCAATGTGTACGACCCCTGCGCCGAGTGGCCGATCAGCGTGCCGTGCTCGCCGAAGCTGAGGCTGTTGTCGAGGTATCCGCCGCGCAGGTAGAGCGGCTTGCCCACCAGCATCTGCTTCAGTTCCTCTTCCGTGATGCCGGCCTCCTGCGGCTGTGCGGGAGCGGCGGTTACCGATTGATGGGTTGGCTCTTGCGCGGGTTGCTGGGCTGCGTCGGGCGCGGGAGTTGGCGTAGCAGGGGTTGTTGCGGGCGGCGGCGTGGAGGCGGGCTGTTGCGCCCGTGCGGACAGGCTCAATGCCAGCGCCAGAGCGCCGCAAATCATCATGGCGCCGAATCGGGCGATTACTGAGTTGGAAATAACTCTGCGCAGACAAACAAGAAGGATAGGCATCGGGGGACCTTTGAGCGCCACTCTAACAGGATTTTGTTTCACCGGCGAAAAAAGATTCATGCGCGCGCTGCCGCGTGAGATTTCGAGGCTACCTACTTCGGTTTTCCCCCTGGCTCAACCGATTTGTCTTTCGTTGTTCCACCCATTCCATGTTCCAATCGCCACAGTATGCGCCGGAACAACCCCAGAATTCGTCGCGCATCCCGCTTGCCTGGCGCCAGCCTGCGCAACAGCAGCCGCAAGTCGTGCCGGTTGGCCGCCTGCATGGTGCGTGGCGAGTAGCCCGCCAGTTGCATCGTGTCTTCGATTACTTTCGCCAGAAGATCCAGATCGCCCGACGGCGCCGAGGCGGCCTCGTCCGATGCCGGGCTGGACAACTTAGAAACACGGGAAGACAGTTCGTACAGGCAAACCGCAACCGCCTGGCCCAGATTCATCGAGGGCTGCTTTGGATCCGTGGGAATTTCCACCAGCACATGACAATAGGAAAGGTCTTCGCGCGTGAGGCCATGCTTTTCAGGGCCGAAGACCAGGGCGACGCGTCCGCCGCGCTTGAGTTCACGCTCGACCAGAGGCGTAAGGCCGGACAGCGAAACCACCGGCTGTTCCGGCTTGCGGTAGGTCAGCGTTCCGGTGCCCGCAACCAGCGTGCAATCGGCTACTGCTTCGGCCAGGCTGGCTGTTTCTGCAGCAGTCTGAAGCAACTCCGGCGCACCCACGGCCGATCGCGCCTCGCGCCAGTGTGGTTCGAAAGGCGCAACTACCTTGAGCCGCGCAAATCCGAAGTTGGCCATTGCGCGCGCGGCCGCACCAATGTTGAGCGGGTTGCGCGGCGAAACCAGGACGACTTCCAAGCGGTCGCGTTGGTCTTCAGTGAGCAAGAGATGATTGTAGAGCCGCCTCCAATCGCCGCGTCGTCTCAATTGAAGATTTGACGCGGGAAGCCCACCGAATCGATTGCCGGATTTCGAGCAGGCTGGCGGCCCACGAAGAAATGCTTTAGCCTCTAAAAATGGTGTGGACCAATCCAGCCGAGGTGGCGCTGAC
>PMWR01000278.1 GCA_003166055.1 Acidobacteriaceae bacterium | reverse complement strand
CGGTGGGCGGACGGCCACCTGCGGTGGGGCGGGCGCTCGCTATGCGCTCGTACCAGCCTTCTTATTGCATGAATCATCAGCGGTTGCTGTGGCATCTCCTGTTCTAAGGGGTAAGAATGATCTTTTTGACGCGGCGGGCTACTTTTTCCGCATCGCACTACTACTGGAACGAGGCATGGAGCGCGGCGGAGAACGAGCGCGTGTTTGGCCGCTGCGCCAATCGCAACGGCCACGGGCACAACTACACCCTGGAGGTGACGGTGGCCGGGGAGCCCGACGCAGTGACAGGCTTTGTAGTCGATCTGAAGTGGCTGAAGGATGTGATGGAGCAAGAGGTGCTCGCGGCCTACGATCATCGGCATCTGAATCTGGAAGTCGAAGAGTTTGCCGCGGGCAAGCTGATTCCAACCACGGAGAACATTGCGATTGCGGCGTGGAGGCGTTTGGAGCCGGCAGTGGCGGCGGCGGGCGGAGCGAAATTGAGCTGCATCAGGGTGTACGAGACACCGGAGATTTTTGCGGAATACCGGGGCGGGCAATGAATTCAGGTGCGGGGAGCGCGGGGAAGGCTTATTTTGGGCGGCGCGCGGCACTGAGCGCCAGCCACAGGCTGCATAGCGATGCGCTCTCGGCGGAGGAGAACCGGGCGGCGTATGGCAAGTGCAACAACCCGCACGGCCACGGGCATAACTATGTGGTGGAAGTGCTGGTGGGCGGTGAAGTCGATCCGGAGACGGGGATGGTGGTGAATCTGGCCGCGCTGGATGAAGTGTTGCGAAAGAATGTGATTGAGCGGTTTGATCACGCGAACTTGAATCTGGATCCGTGTTTCAAAGATCGTGTGCCGACCACGGAGAATCTGTGTAGCGTAGTTTTCGGATTGCTGAAGGACGCACTGCCGGCGGGTGAACTGGAATATGTGCGGGTGGAAGAGACGGAGAATAACTTCTTTCAGTGTTATGGAGAGTAACTGTTGGTGAGAGCGAAAAACAGAAGCAGGTCCTTCGACTACGTTTGGCGATGAAGCTGCCAAACTCCGCTCAGGATGACAGCCTCTGTTGATGGCTCAGGATGACAGTTATTGGAATTGGAAAAGGATGAATAAGATGGCACAGCCAATTGCAGTGAACAAGCCGGTTCGCGGGGTTCTGGAAATCGACGAAGGGCTGAGCGGGTTCAGCACCGAGGAGATGTATCGCGAGATTCTGAGCCGGTTGGGCGAGGACCCGAGCAGGGACGGCCTGAAGGCAACGCCGGAGCGCGTTGCGAAATCGATGGCCTTCCTGACCAAGGGCTACGACGAGGACCCCAGCAAGATTCTGCGCGGGGCGATGTTCGACGTGGATTACGACGAGATGGTGATCGTCAAGGACATTGAGATGTTCTCGTTGTGCGAGCACCACATGCTGCCTTTCTTCGGCAAGGTGCACGTCGCGTATATCCCCAAGGGCAAGGTCATCGGGCTGAGCAAGATTCCGAGGATTGTTGACGTGTTTGCGCGGCGGCTGCAGGTGCAGGAGCGGCTGACGCGGCAGATTGCCGACACCATTCAAGAGGCGATTGCGCCGCAGGGCGTGGGGGTGGTGATTGAGGCGCAGCACCTGTGCATGATGATGCGGGGGATTGAGAAGCAAAGCTCGTCTACGGTGACCTCGGCGATGGTGGGCTGCTTCCGGCAAAAGGAGACGCGGTCGGAGTTCTTGTCGCTGGTGCGGCAGCATGGATAGGAACGCAGCCGGTGACCCGCATCGACTAGAGTAGTTAGGTGAATGGCCTTTTGGTAATCGACAAGCCGGGCGGGATGACCAGCCACGATGTTGTGGCAAAGCTGCGCAGGATTACCGGCGAGAAGTCGATTGGGCATCTGGGCACACTGGACCCGATGGCGACTGGCGTTTTGCCGTTGCTGCTGGGTAAGTTTACGCGGCTGGCGCAATATTTCTCATCCGCTGAGAAGAGTTATACCGGGGCGATCCGCTTCGGGTTTTCAACTGATACTTATGACGCCGACGGCGAGGCTGCCGGCCCCAATGTTTGGGTGGATGCGAAGCCTGCACTGACTCTCGAGCAGGTGCGCGTGGCCGCGGCGCGGTTCCATGGAGAGATGGATCAGATGCCGCCGAATTTTTCCGCAAAAAAGATTGGCGGCAAGCCGGCTTACAAACTGGCGCGCGAGGGCAAGCCGGTGGAACTGAAGACTGCCCGGGTCAACATCACGCATTTTGAGATAACCGCGCTGATCGGAGCCGAGGCTGAATTCGCCATGAGCATCAGTGCGGGAGGTTATGTGCGATCAGTGGCTCACGAACTGGGTAGCGATCTGGGATGCGGAGCGCATTTGAGCCGGCTGCGTCGAACTCGGGCTGGAGTCTTTACGATCGCCGAGGCACACACGCTTGAAGAGGTGGAGGCGCTGGCCGGAAATGCGGATGCGCTGGAAGCGATGTGCGTGCATCCGCGCTGCCTGTTGCCGGAGATGCCCTCAGTTACAGGCGACGCGGCTGCGCTGGGGCGGCTGCGGAACGGTGCGCAGGCCAATTTGCCGGAGTTTTCGCGGGCTGAGCTCGTGAAGGTGTTTGCCAGCCAACGAGAACTGGTGGGGATTGCAAAGCGCGTGGCGGGGACACTGTTTCAGCCGCTGGTGGTGATGGGGTAAAAGCAGTTTCAGTTTTAAGTTTTAAGTTGTCAGTTTTCAGTTCGTTCTCCGATCAATCAACAAGATGCGTTCACGATTTGATCAATTACAACTTACAACTGACAACTGATCACTGGCTTTTCCGAAGCATTGGCTTGAGTGCCTGCAGCAGCGTGTTCGCGATGATTTCGGAGCCTTTGGCGGTGGGATGGATGCCGTCCTGCTGGATGGTTCCTGGGACGTGGATGAGATCCTTGTAGATCATGGGCACGAAGGCGACGTGGTGTTTGGCGGCCAGGTCGCGAAAGACCTGCTCGAAGGAGTGGATGTAGTCTGCGCCGTAGTTGGGCGGGAGAGTGATGCCAGCGAGCAGGATCTTGATGTGGGCTGCTTCGAGGGCGGTCAGCACCTGGTCGAGGTTGCGGCGGGTCTGGTCAGGCGGCAGGCCGCGCAGGCCGTCGTTGCCGCCGAATTCGACGATGACGATTTCCGGGTGCAGGAGCAGGATGGAACGGATATCGGCGGTCGCGTCCTTGGTGGTGGCGCCGCTGGCGCCCTGGTTGTTTACCCTGTAGTGGTAGCCATGGGCGTCAAGGTCGCGCTGCAGGGCGTCGGGGTAGGATTGGCCGGTCTGCAGGCCATAGCCAGCGGTGATGCTGTCGCCAAAGCAGACCAGAACGGGCCTGTCGGCTGCCCAGGCTGACGCTGTGAGGAACTGGGCGGCGACGGCAAGAATACCGAATGAAACAACGAGCCTGCGGGAAACGTACACATGGATAGTGTAGGCGAAGAGAAGGGGCTGAGGGACTAAGGGACTGAGGGACTAAGGGACTGAGGGACTGAGGGACTAAGGGACTGAGGGACTAAGGGACTGAGCGGCTGTGTATGCGTGGGCG
>PMWR01000390.1 GCA_003166055.1 Acidobacteriaceae bacterium | reverse complement strand
AAGCCCGGCTGCTCCACCGTCATCGTCAACTGCTGAAACCTCACTAAGCTTTAACGGAGGACAGAAGAAATTCGTAGAGGCTCTTTGCATGCCTTGACCGATCGCTCACACGCTTCGGATTCAACTTCGCAAGTATCCTCGCTCCGTGCTTAACCTTCTGATAGCGTCCGGTCGGCGTTGGTTTGATCGCGGCGTCCAATGCCGCCAAAACATCCTTCTTCGAGACAGCTTCTATATCGGAATGTGAAGGCAAAGCGTTTGCGCGCAGCTTGTTTCCGAAACAGTTCTGAATAGCGGCCACATCGGTCACCAGCCATGATTCCATGCATTGCACCATGAGGAAGATGTTCGCTCGCGCATTTTGAGGAACCTTCGCGGAATCCAGTTTGGTTTGCAGATGCATTGCCGGCGTGCCGGCCGTAACTGGCGCATCCGCATCCACGAGCAGCGCAACACTGCAACTCTCAGAGAATTGACGTACTCCTTCGGCATAACCTTTCACGGTTTGATCGGTAGAACCATAGGAGATCACATCCAGGGACTTCAGTTCTGGGTCCAACTGCTGGAAATGTTGCTTGAAAGCATTCCTGAATGCTCTTACGCCGTCCGCGTCAGCTCCCTTGGGACCGCCCTCCACATAGATGCGGACTTTCACCAGCGGTTCCCCCCGATTTCTCCGCTCGCCCAAAGGTGTCCAAGCGAGTAATCATCCAGCCAAACGGCTAATCTCTCTTTGCTGAGGCGGCGAACCTTCGTGGCGCCGTCGATTTTTTCACAGACGCATACGCTCTCCGGATCGTCGGAGAACTCCGAAACGAGACTTTGGGAGTGCGTAGTCAGGATCAACTGCGTCCGCGTCGAAGCATCGCGCAAAAGGTCGGCGAGGGTGGGAATAATGTCGGGATGCAAACCGAGCTCAGGTTCGTCTATGCATGTAACCGGCGCTGGCGTGGGGTTCAGGAGAATTGCCAGCAGAGCTAACCACCGAAGGGTTCCGTCAGAAAGGCGGTAGGCCGAAACAGAGAATCCGCCCTCTTCTACAATGGCAATTTGAAGATGGGTACCTTGCACACGTATTTCAACGCTCTTAAATGACTCATAGAACTGCTTCATCAGCTCATTGACCCGTTCAAAAACTGGGCGGTGGAAGTCCCTAAGATTTGCGAGCATCTGGGCCAGGTTATATGCATTCTCTTCAAGCCGCTCCACAGGTTGGCCGGCAGGTATTGGGTCGCGGGGAGTCAAGTCGGCCCCAAATTCCCAATCTTGGTGAAAGTCAAGACTCTCAAAGAACTCGCCTATCTCAAAAAGCGCAGGCATATATTTGCCAATTAGCGCATCTTGGATGTTTGGAGATGTCCGTTGGGAAAGTACCGACCGCTCAGGATTCAATTGAAAACTAAGGTTCTCAGTGAAATTGGAACGACTCTGTTGTGAATTGAGCTTTCCCGTTGCCCCACTACTTTCGAAAGAAGTATCAATCTTCCCATCGGTGTCGCTAATATGCGTACGCCGAAAGGATTCATCTCTTACATAGAAAGACGAATGCAATTTTGCAAGGCTTATCGAATATTCGTATGCCCGGATATCGGCTAATGAACTGCCGACCGGAAACCGTTCCAATGCAATCTTCGCAAAAACTGAGGTGGCCGTGTCCTTCTGACTTTCCCCCTGCCAGATCCACTCATCGACGCCTCCAGTCTGTAGCACCACCGCCCATGGATCCTTGTCGGGCAAGTAATGCAAAAGCCTAATGACCTCGATCAAATTCGACTTCCCCGACCCATTCGGCCCAATCAGGATATTCAGTGGACGAAGCTCAATCTCCTCGGTATTCGGCCCAAAGGAGAGCAGATTGACCGGGCGAATGGACTTGAGAAACGGATGCTGAGACATGGCTGCGCCTCCTCCTTTTGGGGAAATGACTGTACGGTATCACTTTACCTTAATCGCAGGCAGGCGAAGAGGTTTCCAGGGGCCGCAAGTGTCTTGGACGCTAATAGAGGCGTGGGGATAGAGCCGCAGCTCCACCTCACCCAATCGGCTTCAGGTGCTTGGTGTTCTGGTACGTATAAATAATCCTGTGCGCCACGGTGATGGTCGAAAGCACCGCCAACACCCACAGCACCGGAGCCATTACGCCCCACTGGTTGAACAGCGCGCCCAGAATCACCAGCACGATCCGCTCCGGCCGTTCCATGAAGCCCACTTTGCATTGCCCGATCAGCGCCTCGGCGCGCGCCCGCGTATAGCTCACCATCAGCGACGTCACCATGACAAACGCCACCAGCACCACATACCTGAACCTGTTGATCCGGCCGTAGTACACCAGCAGCCCGAAAAACAGCACCACATCGGAATACCTGTCGATCACCGAATCGAAAAACGATCCAAAGACCGTCACCTGGTTGTTCTTGCGCGCCACCCGACCGTCCACCATGTCGAAGATGCCGGCGCCGAAGATCACCATTCCCGCATAGAAAAACATCCGCCCGGAATTGGCTGCGTTGGCGTGGCCAAACAGAAACGCGGCCACGATGTTGATCACCAGGCCGATAAAAGTAAAAACGTTCGGGGAAATGCGGGTAAGCGCCAGGCCGTGCACGATGTGGTCAAGAAGCCAGCCGCAGGCGCGGCCGAAAGCACTGGTCCAGGTCATTCCAATCTTCCTTAGTTACTTCTCTGCACCGGGCGCGGCGCTGTCTTCCTTGGCGCCTTCGGCCGCTTCATCGTGAATCGTGATCAGTTTCAATATCTCCAGCTCGCGCTTGCCGTTGGGGGTCACAATGGTGGCGATGTCGCCCACCTTCTTGCCCACCAGGCCGCGCCCAATCGGCGAAGTCGTCGAGATCAGCCCCTTGGAAACGTCTGACTCTTCGCTCGTCACCAGCCGGTAAAGAATCTCTTCGTCCTTGGTCGTGTCGAACACCACCACCGTCGAACCAAACCCCGCCCTGTCCCTCGGAATGTTCGTCAGGTTCACCAGCGAAAGCTCGGCCATGCGCCTCTTCAGTTGACCCAACCGCGCGTTGACGAAAGTCTGCCGCTGCTTCGCCATGTGATATTCGGCGTTCTCCGAGAGATCTCCCATGGCCACGGCCTTCTTGATCTCCGCGGGGAGTTCGTGGGCCAGCTCGTGTTCAAGGACAGCGATCTCTTCGAGAAGCTTTTTCTTTATATGCTCGGGCATCCATGGTCCATGGCGGCGAGCAGGGTTGCTCAGACCGCGAAAGGTAAAACAACTTGACATCCCATTATACGCGGGGGAAAGGGCAG
>PMWR01000230.1 GCA_003166055.1 Acidobacteriaceae bacterium | reverse complement strand
AGTCGAAAGCCTGCCCTGAGCGTAGTCGAAGGGGACCTGCGGTTGCACTTCGGAACTTCTGGTAGGAACTTTGGAGTCAGGACACCAACCGGTCACCCCCTCGCCTCCAAAATGCACAACCATTCGCTGTATGCTCAAACAATGGTCCGCTTCACCGTGCTCGCCTCCGGCTCCAAAGGCAACAGTACCGTTGTCTCCGGCGGCCGCACGCGCATCCTGGTCGATGCCGGCCTGAGTTGCCGCGAGCTCTTCCGCCGCATGCGCCTGGCCGGGGAGGACCCCGAGACCCTCGACGCCATCATCATCACCCACGAGCACTCCGACCACATCAACGGCCTCGCCGTCACCGCCCGCAAACTTGGCATCCCTGTCTACTTCACTGAAGGCACCCACCGCGCCTGGATGCGCTGGCTCACCCCGCGCCGCCAGATGACCTACGCCCAGTGGCTCGAACAGTGCCGCAAGCAGGCCGCCGAGCGCCAGGCCGAAGCCGAAGGCCCCCAGTCCGATTCCGAGACCGACGCCGACCCCGATGAGTCCGTGTTCGTTGCGGAACCCGCTCCACCCGAATCCTCACCCGCACTCGCCGCCACCCATGCAAAAGATCCCGCCTGGCTTCCCTCTGTGGAGTACTTCCAGGCCGGCCAGCCCTTTGCAATCGGCGACATCGCTATCAGCCCCTTCACCATCCCCCACGACGCCGCCGATCCTGTCGGGTTCGTCTTCCGCGCCGAGGGCGTGCGCTTGGGGATCGCCACCGACCTCGGCTACATCCCACCCAACGTCAAGGCCCAGCTCAAGGGACTCGATCTCCTCCTGCTCGAATCCAACCACGATCTCGAGATGCTGCGCGACGGACCCTATCCCTGGTCTGTTAAACAGCGAGTGCTTTCCCGCGTCGGCCACCTCTCCAATGACGCCGCGGCAGAGTTCCTTGAGAACGAGTACGACGGCCGGGCCGCTTTCGTCATCCTCGGCCATCTCTCTGAAAGCAATAATCTTCCTGAACTGGCGAGGGTAACGGCTGAGCGCGCTCTCCAGGCTCACGCCAGTCTTCTGGCCAATAAGCTGTTCCTCGCCGCGCAGCATCGGCACCTCGAGGCTATTTGTTTTTAAGTAAATAAGTTACAATAGTAAGTAACACACGAGCATCACTCTGTACCAGGTAGATTGGCAAGGGAGACGCCACGGCCTGCCGGAACCAGGATGTTCACTGAATCGTAAGACTCAGTGAAGCGTCTAAGTAAGTGGTTGGAAGCCTCCGTTGCCACGTGAGCCGCGCAACACATGGCGGCTGAACACATCCTTTGCAAAGTGGGTCTTTTCTCTATGGCAAGAACCGATTGTACCGACAGAGTTGTAGGCGCCATTCTGGCAAGCTGGCGCTATGACATCTCGGGGATTTATCCGGAGATGCGCAAAGACTACGAACAGCACTTTGTCGAATGCCCTCATTGCCGCGCCCGCCAGAAATTCCACCGCAGCCTCGATGTGACCCTGGCTGTCCTTACCTCTCTGGCCGTCTTCTTTTTCCTTTTTGCCCTCGCGGTTCTCTATCACGTCAAGCCGCTCGACCACGTCGCCTTCAAAATCCTCGGCCTCGATATCTTCGACATGTACCACATGCTCATTTCGGCTGGCATCGCAGGTCTGTGTTTCTCGGTGATCGCATTCGTGTTGGTGTGTACGGCCACTCCTGCGCCATCGTACCTGGGCGGCATCGCCGCCGAGCGTGCAAAGCTCATTGAAGAACGCCTCCCCGAAGCAATCAAATCCCTGCGTCTTCGGTAAAATTGCCTCCAGTTTTTTTGCACGCAAGGCCTTCCGCATGCGGGAGCCCTCGCGTGCATTTGGGTCGAAGCTCTGATTAGGACTCCTCAGGCTTGTCTTTCTCATGGTCAACCCGTACCCCTTCTGCAACAATGGCTGCAAGGCCAAACAGCATTGTATGAGTGAAGAACCCTGGATCGACGAATGCGAATCCCTCGTCCGCGGCTTTCCTGACGAACTGGCGCAGAAAGTTACATCGCTCGTCTACGAAGCCGCATCGGTCGCGAAGCTCGGAAATCTGACTGCGGCGGCGGAGTCTCTCGAAACCGTGCGCCAGATGCTGATCGGGAGAAATCACTTCCGCCGCTATCAGGAGGATATTTGGGTTTTCACCGCGCTCATCGATTCCATTCGAGAGCAATCATCGGAAGAGCCGGTGCCCAGGGCATTCAAGCGCTTCATGGAGTCGAAGCCCAGCTTGAAAATGGGCGAAGATCTGTCGCCCGTCCAAAAGGACTTCTGGTACGGATCGCCGGATGCTCCCGTCGGTGGTGAAATTCGTATCGCGTCGAGCGGAGGAGCCGATGCTTCGGGGCCAAAGAAGAACTGCTTCATCGCCACCGCGGCTTATGGGTCGGCGATGGCTCCGGAAGTCGAGCAATTGCGCAGGTTTCGAGACACTGTTCTCCTCACCCACCCGCTTGGAGACAGATTTGTTCAGTGGTATTACAAAACCTCGCCGCGATGGGCCTCCTGGATCGAGCCCCGCCCGCATGTTCGCAACCTGGTCAGATTGTTTGTTCTCTCTCCGGTCCTGTTTCTCATCGGCCGCCGTCAGCCAGTCTCTGGCCGTCGCCGTAACTGAAGTTACCGGATCGGAAACTCATCCATGCGGGCGAAGGACTCGAGCAACAGAAAAGGCGAAGCCCAATAGCTTCGCCCTTACTCTGAGTGATCCCCAAGTTACTTCTGAATCGGTACCCGAAGATCGCCGCCGGTCATTTCCTTCGGCAGGCCCAGGTCCAGCACGTTCAGTAGCGTCGGCGAAATATCGCGCAGCGAACCGTCGTCCCGCATACGATAGCGTTCAGCGCCCTCGGCCACATAAATCATCGGCACCGGATTGGTGGTGTGCGCCGTGTGCGGACCTCCCGTCACCGGGTCCACCATCAACTCCGCATTGCCGTGATCGGCGGTAATCAGCCAACTGCCGTTCTTTTCTTTAATGGCCTTGTAAATGCGCCCCAGTTGCGCATCCACTGNNGTGTCGTTGATGGCCTTCAGAATCGCGTCGGCAATCCCTTCGGCGCGCATCTCCGGCGCCAGGTCGTACGTGGCTACCTTCAGGCTCGGAACCAGCTCGCGCTCCTCGCCGGGGAAGGGAACTTCGATCCCCCCGTTGAAGAAGTAAGTTACATGCGCAAACTTCTCCGTCTCCGCCACGCGCAGGTTACGCAATTGGTGCGCCGCCAGCACGTTAGCCAGGATGTTATCCAGCGACTCCGGAGGAGTTATAAGCGGTAACTCGAACTTCTTGTCGTACTGCGTCATGCAAAGATAGTGCAGATTCTTCGGAGTCTCAGAGCGGGGCATGGTCTCGTCCAGCGACTCCCATCCATCCAGATCGCGCCCGCCCACCTTGTTCAGTCCGCTTTCCCGGGCCAGCACGCGCGTAATCTGCCGTGCGCGGTCGGCGCGGAAGTTGAAGTTGATGCACACATCCTCGTCGCGAATCTGCGCCACCGGCTTGCCTGCCGCATCCACCACCACAAACGGAATCAGGAACTCATCCGTAATTCCGTTGTTGTAATTCTCCTTGATGCGCGCCACGGGGTTCGCATACGCGCCGCCCTCGGCCTTGCCGTTGACCATCGCGTCGAATGCCTTGCGCTCCCGCTCCCAGCGCTTGTCACGGTCCATCGCGTAGTAGCGCCCGTTGATCGACGCAATCTTCCCCACGCCGTACTCGCGCATCTTCTTTTCAAGCGCCGCAATGTATCCAGCGCCCGACGTCGGTCCGGTATCGCGCCCGTCCATGAACGCGTGCACGAAAACCCGCGTCAGTCCATATTCGCGCGCCGTCCGCAGCAGGGCGTACAAGTGCTCCTGGTGCGAGTGCACGCCGCCATCGGACACCAGCCCGAACAGATGCAGTTGCCGTCCGCCCTCTTGCGCCCGCTTCATTGCCTGCACAATCGTCGGCACGGTGTGAAACGTGTTCGCCGCAATCAGCGCATCAATGCGCGTGATGTCCATCTGCACAATGCGCCCCGCACCAATATTCAGATGGCCCACTTCGCTGTTGCCCATCTGCCCGTCCGGCAGACCGACAAAATGTTCAGATGCGCGGATCAGCGTGTTGGGAAATTCACGCAGCAGCTTGTCGTAAGTAGGTTTGCGCGCCAGCGCAATGGCGTTGTTCGCTGTTTCAGCACGGTAACCCCATCCGTCGAGGATGGTCAATACGAGAGGACGTTTAGACACGGTGGCTTCCTTGAATGCCTTGTTGAAAAGGAAAAATCCAGTGCGACCTTTGAAGGCTGAGGGTGCCCCATCCTTGCGCCTTACCGGGGTCCCCACGGACAGGTCTTCGTCCGTGGGGTGGTCGGGCGCAAGGGTGGGAAGCGACAAAGCCTGTGCGAGCGGATAGCGAGCTATTGGCCTCACCGCGGTCGCATGCGGTTAGCCGTTGTAATTCAGCCCTTCCAGTCCCAGGTAAACCGCGCCCGAGCCCAGCTCCTCCTCAATGCGCAGCAACTGGTTGTACTTCGCAATGCGATCGGTGCGGCTCACCGAGCCGGTCTTGATCTGGCCCACGCCCGTCGCCACAGCCAGGTCCGCAATGAACGTATCTTCAGTCTCGCCCGAACGATGCGAAATCACCGAAGTGTATCCGTAGCGCCGGCCCAGCTCGATCGCTTCCAGCGTCTCGGTGACTGTGCCGATCTGATTCAGCTTGATCAGGATCGAGTTGGCCACGCCCTCGTCAATGCCGCGCTGCAAAAGCTTGATGTTGGTGCAAAAAATATCGTCGCCCACCAGTTGAATGCGGCTGCCCAGTTTCTCGGTCAGGATCTTCCAGCCTTCCCAGTCATCCTCGGCTAGTCCGTCTTCGAGATTCACAATGGGATACTGCCGCGTCCAATCGTCGTAAAAATCGACCATCTCTTCGCTCGTCCGCTCGCTCTTGTCGCCCTTCTTGAAAACGTACTTCTTCTTCTCCTTGTCGTAAAATTCGCTCGACGCCGGATCCAGCGAAATCGCAATTTGCTCGCCCGGCTTGTAGCCGGCCGCTTCAATCGCTTCCAGAATCAGTTCGATTGCCTCCGCGTTCGACTTGAGCGAAGGAGCAAAGCCGCCCTCGTCGCCAACCGCCGTGTTGTAGCCCTTCTTCTTCAGCACGCCCTTCAGCGTGTGAAATGTCTCCGCGGCCCAGCGCAGCGCATCGCTGAAGCGCTCCGCGCCCACCGGCATGATCATGAACTCCTGAAAGTCCACGTTCGAGTCCGCGTGCGCTCCGCCGTTCAGCACGTTCAGCATCGGCGTCGGCAAGATGCTCGCATTCACGCCGCCAAGATAGCGATACAAAGGAATCTCCAGCGTCTGCGCCACCGCGCGGCTGGCGGCCATCGACACTGCCAGGATCGCGTTCGCCCCCAGCTTGCTCTTGTTCGGCGTGCCGTCCAGAGCAATCATCGTCTGGTCGATNNAGCCGCTGATTGGCCGCGTCCAGACCTTCCAACTCCGGCGCAATCACCGTCTCCACGTTTTCCACGGCCTGCAACACGCCCTTGCCGCCGAAATGGCTCTTGTCGCCGTCGCGCAGTTCCACCGCCTCAAGTTCGCCGGTCGAGGCGCCTGAAGGCACAATCGCGCGGCCCAATGCGCCGCTTTCCAGAATTACGTCCGCTTCCACAGTCGGATTGCCGCGCGAATCTAAAACCTCGCGGGCGCGAATGGCAACAATTTCAGTCATATCATTCCTCATAATGCGGTGCTGCAGCCGGTCATTCAGTTTGGGACGGCGATCCACGGCAAGAGCTTCTCCGGCGGCGCTTTGAATCGTTTCCAGAAGCGTATGCGCGTGCATGAATCCCCTCTCCGTTCAGCATTCAAAAGCGTGCTTCTACCGTATGGATTCTAGCAAAGCAGGCCACCGCGCACTGTGTAATGGCGATCACAGCGGACCTAACCCATTGCATCCACGATCGCTTAGCGCTAGAGGGTTACCTTCGCTGATTCGTACCCCGCAAGGAACCTGCTCCAACCCCGCATGCACCATCGCAACCGGCTCAGCGCTAGCCTTTATCTTAGGAGAGTGGTCGGGGCGGTGCCGCTTGCATTCCTCGCGAAACTCTCCGCCTCATTCCGGGTTAGAAGACGCAGGGAGATTTCTGCCTGCACGAGATATCGAACCAATTGGAGACCCCGACCATGGAAAATCGCATGTCGCGCACGATTCCCGTGTTGGCGCTGCTGGTTGCCGCCGCCGCACTCCAGGCGCAGCAACCCAATCCCTACCAGGGGACCTCGAATCCCCCCCCGGACTCGACCATCCAAACCAGCACCACGCCGCCGCCCAAGCCGCCTGCCGGCCAGCCCCTTGTCGCTTCGCCGCCCGCGCCTGCTCCCGCGCCGGCTGCATCCCAGGCCCCGCAGCAAGCCCAACCCCAGCCCAGTTCGGTCGATCCATCAGCCAACTTCCCGGTTGCCGGGACCGATGACGGCGTCATTCAGAATTCATCTCCAGCATCGGCTGCTCCCGCTCAGCCGGCGCTGACAGAGCGTGCCTACGCTTCCGATCCCGACGGCGACATCGTTCATCCCACCCCACTCGGTCCCGGCCAACTCGGCGAGGGAACTCTCATTCGCGTCAAGCTGCTCGATCGCCTTTCCACTGTGGACAGCGAAAAGGGCGAGCCTTTCCGCAGCCAGGTCGCTTCTGACGTGTTCCAGGGCAACAATGTAGTCATTCCCGCCGGCTCTGAGATCGACGGCCGCGTGGTCGAAGTGTCCACTGGCCATCTCGGCGGCCACGGCTCCATGCGCCTGCACCCTGAGGTCGTCATTCTTCCCGACGGTACCCGCTGCCAGTTGCGCGCCCAGATCACAGCCACCCCCGGCTCGCGCACTCGTGTCGGCTCCGAAGGCGCAATCACCCCCGGCTCGCGCATCCACCGCGATGAAATTGAGTACGGCGGCGGTGTCACCGCGGGCGTCATCACCGGCGCGTTCCTCGGCGGACCGGTCGGCGCAGTTGCCGGCGGCGCAGTGGGCGCTGGCGTAGTCACCACGCATCTGCTCGTCGATCATCCGCAGGCCACGTTGGAGCCGGGTTCGGTCATCGATTTCACCCTGACTGACACGCTCAGCCTAACCCCCGCCGTCGCGCCCGGTAACTGATGCTATCGACAAATTCTGAACGCGGGGTGCCCAGGTCCGGATCTTCGGACCTGGGATATCCTATCTAAGTCCTCTCCGCTTTTTCTGCGGAAAGGGTGGAAACCAACCAAGCCCGTGCGAGCGAATAGCGAGCGTTTGGCCCCACCGCAGGTGGTTTCGGAGGCGTGGCATGGCGGAGATCGGCAAAGTTGGTGTAATTGGCGCAGGAACCATGGGCTCCGGCATCGCCCACGTCTTCGCCCGCGCCGGCTACCACGTGCACCTATGTGACATTGACCAGCGCTTCCTCGACCGCGCCATCAGCCAGATCACCGCAAACCTGGCCCGCGAAGCCGCCAAAGGCAAGCTGCCCGAGTCCGAGATCGATTTGGTTTTGTCCCGCATCGCCCCCACAGTCGACCGCGAGTGGCTGGCCGAAGCCGATTTCGCTATCGAGGCCGCGTCTGAGCGCTTCGAGGTCAAGGCCGAGATCTTCC
>PMWR01000470.1 GCA_003166055.1 Acidobacteriaceae bacterium | reverse complement strand
ATCCCATGCGCCGGATGCGAGCAGCAGTTCGCTGACGTAGCCGAGCAACTGCGGACTGGAGTCGTCGATCACTGTTTCGATAATTGCAATCGATTCGGACTCGTCGGCGGCAGCGGATTCTTCGCCAATGAGCAGGCGCAGCAGGTTGGGCTCGCCGGGCGTGTCGCGGCCGCCGGCGCCATAGCCTGAAGCCTTGATGCGCATGGCCGGGAGCGGCGCGTAGCACACATTCAACATTCGTAATACGGCTGCTCCGGTGGGCGTAACCCGCTCCATGGGCGGGCCGGCGGCGTAGACGGGCGCGTCGGCGAGCAGGGCCAGCGTGGCGGGAGCGGGAACGGGGAGCGTTCCGTGCTGGCAGACGACGGTTCCGCTGCCGACGTTGAGAGGCGATGAAAGCCAGCGATCGACGCCTAGCAATTCAGCGCCGGCTGCGGTGCAGACGATATCGACGATGGTGTCGACGGCGCCGACTTCGTGGAAATGAACTTTCTCGATAGGGATGGAATGGATTGCGGCTTCGGCTTCGCCGAGGAGCTGAAAGGCGCGGATGGCGCGGGCTTTCACGGTTTCAGAGAGCGGGGCGGCGTTGATGATTTTGAGGATTGCCGAAAGGTGACGATGAGGTGCGTGAGTGTGTGCGCTTCCCACCCTTGCCGCCAAAGGCTGCGGCAAAGATGGGGCACCCGCCTCATTTACCTCATGATCGCCGTGGGAGTGGGCGGGTTCGTGCGCATGCTGTTCTGGAGTGATTACGTCCACTTTGGTTGCGGTAATGCCGCCGCGCATCACTTTGCGGGTCTCAAGCCGTGCGCCTACGTTGAGGGCGGCGGCTGTCTCGGCAAGCGCGTCAAAGGAGACGCCGGAATCAACCAGCGCGCCCAGGAGCATGTCGCCGCTTATGCCGGAAAAGCATTCAAGATATGCAGTACGCATCGATAGCGATTCTAAACTGTCGGGTGTGCTCCGCGCGCTGGAGTTCTAAGTAGAAGGCCCGAAGTGCAACCGCAGGTCCTTCGACTGCGCAGGTCGCAAAAAGCGCGACCTGCTTCGCTCAGGATGACAGCTCATTTCTTATACGAACCTTTGAGACGACACGCTATGCTCCGCGCCGGGAGAGGATTTCAACGGGCAGGATGGCGTTCATTGAGCCGGAGCGAAAACCGGTGCAGTCGAGTGTGACGTATTGAAAGCCGGCCTGTTTGAGGGCGGCGGAGATGGCGTCGAGCATGTNNGAAAGCCCAACTGGCGCAGGCTTTCTTCGGCGCGCTCCACCTGCTCGAGAACTTCGCGGGTAACGGTGCGGCCGTATTCGACGCGCGAAGACAGGCAGGGCGCGGCGGGACGGTCCCACAGCGAATAACCGGCGGTCTTGGCGAGGGCGCGGATTTCGAGCTTGGTGAGGGCGGCGTCGGCGAGCGGCGCAAGAACCGCATGCTGCTCCGCGGCGCGCTGGCCGGGGCGATAATCGCGCGTGTCGTCGGCATTCATTCCGTAGGCGATATGCGGATGGCCCAACTGCGCGCCGAGCGATTCCATGGTGGCAAAGAGCTCGTCCTTGCAATGGAAGCAGCGGTTGGCGTCGTTGCGGGCATACTCAGGACGATCTAACTCTTCCGTGTTGACGATGCGGAGCGGCATGCCGAGCGAATGTGCGAAAGCGACGGCCTGCTCCAGATCGCGGCGGGCGAGGCTGGGTGAATCGGCCAGCACGGCGAGCATTTTTTCGCCGAGGATGCGATGCGCGGTGGCGGCCAGGAATGCGGAGTCGACGCCGCCGGAGTAGGCCACCATGAGGCTTTCCAGTTCGCAAAGCTGCGCTTCGAGAGCGCGCAGTTTGTGCGCAGTGTCGGGTTCTCCGGGCTGCATAATTGGCACAACCGGTGGTTCGGTCGAATTGGTGTGCGCATGGTACGCCATGGGCAGATTATAGCCTTCAGCTGATAAGAAACAGAATGGAAGATTGAAATGCCCGAGGGCCGATGGTTGGCCTTTGTGGTCTCCCACCCATCAAGCAGCCACCCCAGCGACGAAGACCTGTCGCCGGGGCCCCGGGCCGCTCGATGGATGGGGCACCCAAAATCTCATCTCCCCGCGGGTAGGCGAAGGCGGCGGGGGTCTAAACTGCTTGCGAGCAGCGAGCGTGCTCAATGCTGAATGGCGGTCTCGGCGTGGGTGGGCTTTTGCGTAATCTGGGCCGGCGTGGGCAACTGCGAACGGTCCCAACCGCCGCCCAGAGCTTGAATCAGTTGCACCGACGCGGTCATCTGCTCCACCTGGAGATTGGCGAGACCCTGCTGGTTGGAGAGTAACGTCGTTTCCGCGGTCATGACATCGATATAGGGATCGATGCCCAGATCGTAGCGGCTCTGTTCGAGTTTGAGAAATAGTTGTGATGAGTCGACAGCTTTCTGCTGTTGAGCGATTTGCTGCGACAGGATGCGCACGGACGCGAGCGAGTCTTCAACCTGCTGAAAGGCCACGAGCACGGTCTGGCGATACGCTGCGAGGTCGGCGTTGTAGGTGGCGATGTACTGATTGACCGTGGCGCGGCGCAGGCCTCCGTCATAGATGGTCTCAGAGAGCGCCGGGCCGACGGACCAGAAACGGCTGGCAGCATCAAAGAGGTTCTTGAGGGCTGAACTTTCCACGCCGCCGTTGCCGGAGAGAGTGAGAGACGGATAGTATGCCGCATAGGCTACGCCGATTTGCGCATTTGCCGCGGCCATGGAGCGCTCCGCGCCAGCGATGTCAGGACGGCGCTCAAGCAGTTGCGTCGGCAGGCCGATGGGGATTGGCGGCGGCGCGGTAAGGATGGGCTTGACCGGAATGGAGAAGGCCGATGCGGGCTTGCCTACGAGCATGGCGATGGCATGTTCATACTGGGCGCGCGCGATTCCAAGATTGATTGCGGCGGACCGCGCACTGTCCAGCGTGGTTTGCGCTTCGACCAGCGAAATCCGATCGTCGACTCCGGTGTCGTAGCGGGCCTGCTCCGAGTCTACAGATTTCTTGTCTGCGTCTACCGTGGCGTCGAGGATCTGTTGCAGCGCATCCTGGCCGCGAATTTCAAAGAAGTACTCGGCGAGGCTGGCTTGTTCAGAGAGGCGTTCGTTCTCAAGATCGGCAGCGCTCAATTGGGCGTTGTATTGATTGGCGCGGACGGTGTTGCGCACCTTATCCCACAGATCCGGCTCCCAAGAAATACTGGCCGGAAGGGCAAATATCTGCGACTGCTTTCCGGCGGATGAGACAGTACTTCCAGTTCCAGTCCCAGTTCCAGTTCCGCTGCTTGAGCTCGTACCGGATCCGATCGTAGATGAGCTTTGCGACCGTGTGTAGGAGGGACCGATGCCGATGGTGGGGAAATATTGCGAGCGCGCTTCGCGCACCAGGGCGCGGGCCTCCATGAAGTTCTCAAAAGACTCGCGGATGTTCTGGTTGTCGATATTCAGTTGCTCTTCGAGGGCATTGAGTTCCGGATCGTTATAGATTTCCCACCACTTGCCGCGCAGCGCCGCGTCCTGCGGCTGCGCGACGGTCCATCCATCGGTTTCCTTGAATTGCGTGGGCGACTCTTTGAAGGCCGGAGGCGCGGTCATGGAGGGGGGGACGTACTTTGGGCCTACGTTGCATCCAGCCAGCATGACCGAGAGGGCAACGGCAAAGAGCGCGCACGACGAGGCTCGAATTGCCTGCCGGGATTGCACGATCGAATTCTTCATAACGAACACTCCATAAGCAATCATTGCTAAGAGGCCTCCGCGGTTCCGGGTTGCAGGTGGGCCGCGGGTTTGCCCTGGAAACGAAGGCGCATGCGATCGAAGAACAAATAAACGACGGGCGTGGTGTAGAGGGTCAGCATCTGGCTGACGATGAGTCCACCCACGATGGTGATGCCCAGCGGACGCCTGAGCTCGGAGCCGGTTCCGGTGCCGAAAGCCAGCGGCAGCGCGCCGAACAACGCGGCCATGGTGGTCATCAGGATGGGACGGAAACGGAGCATGCAGGCTTCAAAGATTGAGTCGGATGTGCTCTTGCCGTGCACGCGCTCCGCGACCAGCGCAAAGTCAATCATCATGATCGCATTCTTTTTGACGATGCCGATGAGCAGAATGATACCGATGATCGAGATCACGTTGAGGTCGATCTTGAACAGCATCAGCGCCAGCATGGCACCGGCACTGGCCGAAAAGACCGTGGAGATGATGGTGAGGGGATGGACCAGGCTCTCATACAAAATGCCGAGCACGATGTAGACGGCAAGCAGAGCGGTTGCGACAAGAGCGGGTTCGGAGGCAAGCGAAGTCTGATAGGCCGCGGCCGTTCCGGCGAAGAAGCCGCGCACTGTTTCAGGCATGCCCATCTGTTGCTGCATCTGGTCGACCTCGCGCACAGCATCGCTCATGGACATGCCGGTGGCGAGATTGAAGGATACAGTGACGGATGGGAAAGAGCTGGTGTGATTGATGACCAGCGGCGTAGTTGTGGCCTGCGCTGTCGAAACTGTGGAAAGCGGAACCAGGCCCTTGCCGGAGGTGTGGAGGTAGATGTCGTTCAGCCCCGCGGGGCTTTGCCAGTAGGGCGGCGCAACCTCCAATACCACGTAGTACTGGTTCAACTGGGTATAGATGATGGAGACTTCGGACTGCCCGAAGGCGGAGTAAATGGAGCTATTCAAAGAGGACGGCGTAATGCCGAGACGCGCGGCAGTAGGGCGGTCATAGGTGAGCATCTCCTGCAGGCCGGCATTTTGCGCATCGGTGTTTACATCCTGAAAGCCGGAAAGGCCTTTCATTCCCGCAAGCAGCTTGGGGCCCCATGTCGCGAGATCCTGCACATTATCCGATTGGATGGTGTACTGATAGAGTGCGGCGCTTCCTCGACCTCCGATGCGCAGATCCTGCGCAGCCTGGAGGAATGCCTGCGCCACCGGAAGCCGGTTCATTTTGGGGCGCAGGCGATTGATAATGTCGGGCGCTGACGTCCGGCGCACGGCGCACTCTGGCGACTCCTGGCATTGATTCCCCAGCTGAGTTGCCAGCGGCTTGAGGGCGATAAAGATGAATCCCCCGTTGGATGAGCCGCCGCCACCCGTATAGGCATTGACGTGGGCTACAGCAGGATCGGCCTTGATGACGCGCACAAGTTGCCTCACCGAGTTGTCCATCACCGCAAACGATGCATCCTGCGGGCCTTGCACCATGCCCATCAGAGCGCCTGTGTCCTGCTGGGGAAAGAATCCCTTGGGAATGACATACATGAGGTAGAAATTCAATCCGATGGTCAGCAGCAGGACGGTCAGCATGAGCCCAGGGTTCCTGAGCACCCAGGTCAGCGAACGGTTGTATCCGGTGAGCAGCCACTGGAATCCCTTCTCACTGGTGCGAAACGCGCGGCCGTGTTTGATCTTGCTCTCGTCCTTGAGAAGAAAGGCGCACATCATGGGTGTGGTGGTCAGGGAGATGACCATCGAAACAAGGATTGCAGTTGCAAGCGTGACGGCGAACTCGCGAAAGAGCCTGCCCACGATGCCGGCCATCAGCAGGATGGGAATGAAAACAGCGATCAGCGACATGCTGATGGAGAAGATTGTAAAGCCGATCTCCCTGGAGCCGAGGAACGCGGCCTGAAACGGATTCATTCCAGACTCGCGATGGCGGGAGATATTCTCCATGACCACGATGGCGTCGTCGACCACGAACCCCGTGGCGATGGTCAAGGCCATCAGTGAAAGGTTGTCGATGCTAAAGCCGAGCAGGTACATGACGGCGAATGTGCCGACCAGCGAGACGGGAACGGCGACGAACGGAATGAGCGTCGCGCGCCAGTTGCGCAGAAACACGAAGACTACCAGGATCACCAGTGCGACGGAGCCCATGAGGGTCTTCTCGACGTCGCTGACCGATGCGCGGATGGTGGTGGTGCGATCGAGGACAACGGTGATTTTGATGCCTTGCGGAATCGACGCTTGAACCGATGGCAACTCCGCTTTAATGCGATCGACGGTCTCAATGATATTGGCGCCGGGCTGGCGGAAGACGATGACAGTGATCGACGGAACGCCGTCGAGGTATCCGCCGGCGCGAATGTTCTGCGCGCCATTGGACACGTCGGCGACGTCGGCGAGATGGACCGCGGCGCCCTTGTTGTAACCAATGATGATCGGCTTGTACTGGTCGGCCTGGTGCATCTGGTCATTGACGACGATGTCGGCGGTGGTATTGCCGAGCGTGATTTGACCTGCCGCCTCGTGCACATTCTGAGTGCTCAGCACGGATTGAATATTCTGGAGCGTGAGACCGTGGCTGTTGAGGAGCGTGGGATTCACTTCGACGCGCACCGAAGGGCCGGCGCCACCGCCGACCCCGACCTGTCCGACGCCCTGAATCTGCGAGAGCTTTTGCGCAATGACGGACGAGGCTTCGTCGTAGAGGGTGGGCTTGTCATACTTGTCGGATGTGAGCCCGATGATCATGATCGGGGAGTCCGCGGGGTTGACCTTGCGGTAGGTTGGATTGGCGGGCAGATTGGCGGGCAGGTAAGTACGGGCCGCGTTGATTGCGGCTTCAACGTCGCGCGCCGCGCCGTCAATGTTGCGGCTCAAGTCGAATTGGAGGGTGATTGAGGTGCTGCCGAGTGAACTTGACGAAGTCATCTCGGTGACGCCGGCGATGTGGCCGAACTCGCGCTCCAGCGGAGTGGCGATGGACGACGCCATGATCTCCGGGCTGCCGCCGGGAAGGCTGGCGCCGACAGAGATGGTGGGGAAATCGATCTGCGGCAGCGGGGAAACCGGGAGCACATTGAACGCGATGGCTCCGGTGAGCAGAACACCCGCCGTCAGCAGGGTGGTGGCGACTGGCCGCCGGATGAAGGGAGCGGAGATGTTCATGAAGCCTCCGCCGGCTGAGGCTCGTCACCCATTCCTGTCGGCCTTGGCGAACGGACAATGCGATGGCCGATGCGATCGAAGAAGATGTAAATGACGGGCGTGGTGTAAAGCGTAAGGATTTGCGAGAGCAGCAGGCCGCCGACCATGGCAATGCCCAGCGGGCGGCGCAACTCAGAACCCATGCCCGTACCCACCGCCAGCGGAATGCCCGCGAGCAGCGCGGCCATGGTGGTCATCATGATGGGGCGGAAGCGAAGCAGGCAGGCCTCATAGATGGCGTCAGTGGAATTCATGCCGCGCTCCCGCTCGCCCTCGAGGGCAAAGTCGACCATCATGATGCCGTTCTTTTTCACAATGCCGATGAGCAGGATGATGCCGATGATGGCGACGACGCTGAGGTCCTGCTTGAAGAGGCTGAGGGCCAGCAATGCGCCCACGCCGGCCGAGGGCAGCGTGGAGAGAATGGTGATGGGGTGAATGAAGCTCTCGTATAGGACGCCAAGCACGATGTAAACCGCGACCAGCGCGGCGAGAATCAGCAGGCCTTCATTGGCAAGCGAGCCCTCAAAAGAAGCCGCGGTGCCTTGAAAGCCAAACTGGACGCTGGCCGGCATATTGAGATCTTTTTGAACCTTCTCGACGGATGTGATTGCTTCGCCAAGCGAAGCGTCGGGAGCGAGATTGAACGACACAGTGACTGCCGGGAACTGGCCCTGGTGGTTGATGGAGAGCGGCTCCGCCACCTGCTGGATGCTGGTGAACGCACTGAGCGGAACGGAATTGGCCGGCGCGGTCGTACTGCTGGTGGAAGTGGCGCTGCCTGCTCCAACGCCGGATTTGATGGCATTGGCGGGTGGGGTCAGCACTGCCGAGGATGGCGTATAGGCAACTGAAGTCGTGGTGGCATTGGAGCCGGCGGAAGAAGACCCCGAGGATGCGAAGGACGACGAGGCCCCTGGGCCGGAGGCTCCTGACGAGGCTCCCGCCTGAATGTACAAATCCTGCAGCCTCTTGGGAGTTTGCTGAAAGCTGGGATCGGATTCCAGAATCACATGGTACTGATTCAACTGCGTGTACATGGTGCTGATCTGGCGCTGCCCATAGGCATCGTACAGCGTGTTGTCGATGGTGGATGGGGCGATGCCCAGGCGCGATGCGGAGACGCGATCGACAACCAACGAGACCGCAAGGCCGCCTGTCTGCTGGTCTGTGGCCACATCGGCAAGCTGGGGCAATGCCTTCATCTTGTCGACGAGCTTTGCGGTCCAGAGATTCAGCTCGTTGGGATCGGGATCTTCGAGCGTGTACTGGTACTGGGTGCGGCTGACGCGGTCGTCGACGGTGATGTTCTGCACGGGTTCCATGAAGAGCTGGACGTCGTTCACCTGCTTGAGGCTCTTCTGCAATCTGCGAATGACGTCGGATGCGCCGATATTGCGTTCGTCGAGCGGCTTGAGGTTGATGGACATGCGACCGCTGTTGAGCGTGGTGTTGGTGCCGTCGGCGCCGATGAAGGACGACAGGCTCTGGACCGCCGGATCCTGCAGTACGACCTGAGCCAGTTGCTGCTGCTTCTGGGCCATGGCGGCGAAGGAGATGGTCTCCGGCGCCTGCGAGATGCCCTGGATGACGCCGGTATCCTGAACGGGGAAGAATCCCTTGGGAATCGTGATGTAGAGAACAACGGTAAGGATCAGCGTGGCCACGGCGATGAGCAAAGTGATGGTCTGGTATCCCAGAACGAACTTGAGCGTGCGGCCATAGAAGTCGATCATGCCCTGGAACATGCGCTCCGATGCCTTATAGAAGCGGCCCTGCTGGGCTTCGGTCTGGTGGCGCAAAATCCGCGAGCACATCATGGGCGTCAGCGTGAGGGAGACAACGGCCGAGAGCACGATGGTGACGGCCAGCGTGACGGCAAATTCACGGAAGAGGCGGCCAACCACGTCCCCCATGAAGAGCAGCGGGATGAGGACCGCGATGAGCGAGACGGTAAGAGAGATGATGGTGAAGCCAATCTGTTCCGCGCCCTTCATGGCGGCCTGCATAGGCGGGTCGCCGGCCTCGATGTAGCGCGAGATGTTTTCGATCATGACGATCGCGTCATCCACCACAAAGCCGGTGGAGATGGTAAGGGCCATGAGGGAAAGATTGTCGAGGCTGTAGCCGAGGGCATACATGGCGCCGAAGGTGCCCACCAGCGAGAGGGGGACCGCGGCGAATGGAATCAAGGTGGCGTACAGATTGCGCAGGAAGACGAAGATGATCATCACCACCAGCGCAACCGTGAGCATCAACTCAAATTCGACGTCGGCGACGGAGGCGTTGATGGAGGTGGTCAAGTCGGTAAGCGGCGTGACCTGGATGGAGGCCGGCAGGTTGATTTCAAGCTGCGGAAGAATTGCCTTGATGGCCTTGACGACCTTGATGGTGTTGGCGCCTGGCTGCCTTTGAATGTTGAGGATGACGGCAGGCGTCTGGTTCATCCACGCGGCCTGCTTGTTGTTTTCGATGCCGTCGACTACGTTTGCGACATCCTTGAGCATGATGGGCGCGCCGTTGCGATAGGCCACGACGATCTTCCGGTAGTCGTCGCTGGTGACCAACTGATCGTTGGAATTGATCTGGTAATCCTGATGCGGCCCGTCGAAGTTACCCAGAGCCTGATTGACGCTGGCCTGGGTGAGGGAGGTACGCAGATCCTCGAGGTTAAGCCCGTAAGACGAGAGCTGGGTCGGGTTGGCCTGAATGCGCACGGCCGGCTTCTGGCCGCCGCTGATGCTGACCAGTCCGACACCGGCCAACTGCGAGAGCTTGGGCGCAAGGCGGGTATCGACCAGGTCTTCCACCTGCGAAAGCGGAATGGAGTTGGAGGTGATGGCCAGCGTGAGGACGGGAGCATCGGCGGGATTGGTCTTGCTGTAGACCGGCGGCGCGGGAAGGTTGGACGGCAGAAAGCTCTGCGCGGCGTTGATGGCTGACTGAACCTCTTCCTCGGCGATATCGATGTTGAGCGTGAGCGCAAACTGGAGCACGATGACCGAGGAACCACCGGAGCTGGTGGAGGTCATCTGGCTCAGGCCCTGCAACTGGCCGAACTGCCGCTCCAGCGGGGCGGTGACAGTGGTCGCCATGACGTCAGGGTTCGCGCCGGGATAAAACGTGAGCACCTGAATGGTGGGATAATCGACCTCCGGCAAGGCAGAGATCGGCAACTGAAAATACGCAACGATACCCACCAGCAAAATAGCGGCCATCAGCAGCGAAGTTGCAACAGGGCGCTGAATGAAAGGCCCGGAAGGATTCACGGAGTATTGCCCTCTGTCGGATTGGCTTGTATAGCCTGCTTCGAGACGACGACCTTACTGCCTGCCTGCAGCTTATCGAAGCTGCTTGTGGCCACCACTTCGCCTGGATTGAGTCCCGTGACCGCGGTCTGGCCCCCGTCGGTAACGGTGGGATTGATGGTACGGATGCTCGCAACTCCGTTGGCGACGACGTAGGCGAAGGCCGCGGTTCCATTGTGCTGGACGGCTCCGCTGGGAATCACCGTAGCGCCCTCGAGCGTATTCAGCAGCAACCGTGTATTGACGAATTGGTTGGGAAAGAGCTCGCCCTTGGCATTCTCGAACTGTGCACGCAGATTCACCGTTCCCGTGGTGGTATTGATCTGGTTATCGATGCTTTGCAACTTGCCCGACGCCAGCCTGGTGGTCTGCGCGCGATCCCATGCCTCAACGGGCAGGGTGCGGACCTGCTTCATTCGCGCCAACACCGAAGCCAGGCTGTCTTCAGCGAGCGTGAACACGACGGTAGTGGGCTGCTCCTGGGTGATGACGACAAGTACGGTTGTTCCGCCGGCCTGCACCACGTTGCCGGGGTCCACAAGGCGGAGGCCGACGCGGCCGGAGATGGGCGCCGTGATGTGGCAGTAGCCGAGTTGCACCTGGTCATAGTTGACGGTGCCCTGATCGTTCTTCACCGTACCCTGGTCCTGAAGAACGATCTTTTCCTGGTCGTCGAGCAACTGCTTGTTGATGCCGTTGCGCGCCCATGCGGTGCGGTAGCGCTCGAGGTCCATCTGGGACTGCGCCAGCACGTTGGTGTCGTGTTCCAGCGTGCCCTGGGCCTCAAGCAACTGTGCCTGGTAGGGTCGCGGATCGATGTCGATGAGCGAGGCGCCTTTTTTGACGAATTGTCCTTCGGTGTAGTGAACCGCGGTGAGGACTCCGCTGGCCTGCGCCAGGATGCTGTCTGTGTAAACCGGCGTGACCGTGCCGATTGCGTTGAGATACACACCAAGGTTGCCCTTGATGGCCGTGGCAACCGTGGCCGAAACCGGCGGCTTGATGGAGGCCATCCGCTTCTTCTCCGCCGCTTCTTTGAGGTTGTTCTGGTGAATAAACCAGACAACTCCGACGATCACAATCAGCAGCAGGAAGATGCTTGCCCAGACAACCCACGGCTGGCCCTGCCGGGTTTGCGGCGCGTTCAACTGGTGGCCGGCTCCAATATGCAGGCCATCTGATCCGTCTTTAATTTCAGACACTTAAGACTCCACGCAAAAAACAATTGAGGAGACGCACAACGCAGAATCGCAGGAAACCAGCGCAATTGCAAGTTCGACAGTGCTCCCCGGAACAAGTCCAAGAGACGATAGGCTACGGACAACTGAATAGACGGCAAAGTCAACCCAATAGACGCAAGGTACATACCGTGAGACGGGATGAGCAGGGCTACTGGGCTGATGCGCAGCGTGAGAGCGAGGTTGCCAAGCCTCATTTCACGCCGGGCAATTGATTCGATTCTATTCCTCCGCTCTGAGTTTGCATCTTTTTCGCCTGCCTTCCTGGTCATTTCTTATATCTGAGCAATACAGACCATACACGCAACCGGGTTGAAAGCGATGATGGACAGAGCTTAGGCGTAGTTGTGTTAATTCGCGATCTGGTTTGCACCGCGAACAGCTTGCGACCTTCACCAAGGTGAATTCGGCTGTGTGGCTGGCATCGGGGAAGCGAACGCCGAGTGTCTCTTCGACAATCCACACACGGTATTTGATCGGCTCGACCGTTCTCCCTGTTAGATCGCAGGGGGGTCTGTTGCTGAATAGAAACCGCAAATGCATTACAAACCGCACTGAGGTCGCCAATGATGAACGTCACGAAAAACATGTCCTTTTCACCCGCTGATTTTCTTGCGCATGGCGGCCTGGGGCGAAGAATTGTTGAATTGAAACCCGGAGAAGCTTTCTTCTCGCAGGGCGATGCGGCAGACTCCGTCTTTTATCTTCAGAAGGGCCGCGCCAAGCTCACTGTTGTTTCACAAACCGGTAAAGAGGCCACCATCACGCAGCTCTCCGACGGCGACTTTGTTGGAGAGGAGTCGCTGGCCGGCATGGTTGGGCTGCGCCTGGCCAGTGCCACAGCGGTGAACAACTGCACGGCGCTCAAGATTTCGCGGAATGAGATGATCCGGGTGATGCACGACGAACACGAATTCGCCGACATGTTCCTCAAGTTTCTGCTGGCCCGGAGCATGCGCACCCAGGCCGATCTAGTCGATCAGCTTTTTAATTCAAGCGAGAAGCGCCTGGCGCGGATTCTGCTGATTATGGCGGAGTTTGGCAAGCCCGGCGCCCCGGAGACATACATCCCGCCCATCACGCAGGAGGCGCTGGCGGATATGATCGGCACCACGCGCTCGCGCGTCAGCTTCTTCATGAACCGCTTTCGCAAGCTGGGCTTCATCGATTACAACGGCCGCATCCAGGT
>PMWR01000556.1 GCA_003166055.1 Acidobacteriaceae bacterium | reverse complement strand
GCGAGCCAGTTCGATGCGCCATAGAGATGGCCGAAGAGGAACGAGAAAATCGCGGTCAGCCCCGACCTTCTGGGAAGGATCGACACCAGCAGAAACGCCGCTGCGAAATACACCAGGCAGGCGGCGACGTAGGCCTGCCAACCATTCCCCAGAAAGAACTCGAACGTATGATTGGTCGGGTTGTGGATCGACAATCCATCGCCCCGGATCGCAGTTTCAGGATTGCGNNGCGCCAACCATGACCCAGCGAAGCCGCTTCACCGTGCGGTCTTCCGTAAGTTTGATCTTGCGCACTCGAAATCGCATTCTCCCCACCAGGCGACCACCATCAGAATAACGGACGCACCGCGAAAGTGGACGAGCACCGCACAAGGCGCACCGCCTGACCGGCCAGATACAATACTTGGATGGAGTTGCGCACCAACCAGCAACGGCTCATCGCAGGGGTAGCAATCCGTCAGGCAGGCCAACCGGCATGAGGAATGTCCTGCGGCTTCTGCGCTATGGGCTTCCGTACACACTGGAGTGGCTGCCCGGCGTGTTCTTTCTGGCGCTGGTGGGCTTGCTGGATAACTTCCGCAAGCTGCTTTTCAAACCTATCCTGGACCAGGTGCTGGCTCCGAATACGGCTGACGGTCCCATCACNNGTGGTGGCGTTTGCGCTGGTGGCCTCCACGCTGGTGAAGGGGATCTGCGACTATGCGGGGACCTACCTGGTGAACTACGCCGGTTTCGGACTCATCACCGATATGCGCAATCACCTCTATGAAACGACGCTGCGCCGCTCCTCAAGCTTCTTTCACAAGCACCCGACGGGCACCATCCTGTCAACGCTTGTCAACGATGTCGATCGGGTGCAAAACGCGGTCAGCTCCGTTATAGGCGATTTCCTGCAGCAGTTTTTCACTTTTCTATTTGGATTGGTGCTTGTCATCCGCTATGGGGGACATCTCAGTTGGGCGCTGCTGCTGTTTGTTCCCGTGGTGGTTACTTCGTCGCGCAAGATCGGCAGAGAGGTGCGCACGCGCACCCGTTCGGGACAGGACAAACTGGCGGAGATCCAGAACATCCTGCACGAGACAGTCAGCGGCAACCGCATCGTGAAGGCCTTCAACACGGAGTTGTGGGAGATTCTGCGCTTTAAGAAAGCAGCCGGCCGGCTGCTCAGCGCCAACATGCGCAGCGTACGCATTCAATCGATCAGTTCGCCGTTGATGGATACGATCGGGTATGTCGCGATTGCGCTGCTGCTGCTGGTCGGGCGAAACGAAATCCAGCACCACCGCATGACGGTTGGCGACTTCATCACTTTCAATATTCTGCTTTTCACTCTCTACGACCCGGTGCGGAAATTCGCATCGTTCTACAACAGCTTCCAGCAGGCTTTGGGCGCCTCGGCGTCGATTTTCAAGTTCTTCGACGCCGAGGACGATGTGAAAGAACGGCCGCACGCGGTTGCGTTGAAGGGGTTCACAAAATCCATCGGGTTTGAGAACGTTGGGTTTTCCTACTCGACAGAAGAGGGCGAGCACCAGATTCTGCACAACGTGGACTTGCAAGTGCGGGCCGGTGAAGTGCTTGCGGTGGTGGGTCCCAGCGGAGCAGGCAAGTCGACGCTGGTCAACCTCATTCCTCGCTTCTTCGATGTCACCTCGGGGCGCATTGCGATTGACGGGCACGATGTGCGCGACTGCACGCTCGGTTCGCTGCGACGGCAGGTTGCCCAGGTCACGCAGGAAACGATTCTCTTCAACGACACAGTGCGCAACAACATCGCCTATGGCCAGCCGGATGTGAAGATCGCCGTGGTGGAGCAGGCTGCGCGCAACGCGCTGGCGCACGACTTCATTCTGCGCATGCCGCAGGGCTACGACACGGTGATCGGCGAAAAGGGGTTTCGGCTCTCCGGCGGCGAGCGCCAGCGCGTAGCCATTGCGCGCGCCATTCTGAAGGACGCGCCGGTGCTGATTCTGGATGAGGCTACGTCGGCTCTGGACGCGGAGAGCGAGTCGCTGGTGCAGATTGCGTTGGCCAACCTGATGAAAGGGCGCACGGTGGTGGTGATCGCTCACCGGCTGTCCACCATTCGCCGCGCCAACCGCATCGCCGTGCTTGAGGATGGGCGGATTACGGCTATTGGATCGCACGACGAACTGCTGATCTCGTCACCCACCTATAAGCGTCTCTATCATCTCCAGTTCATGGATATGCCTGAGACTCCCGCCGCCGGAGAACTTGCGCGAGAAGCCGGCGTATATGCACCCGATTTCGAGTCGGCCCTGCCCAATGGCCCGAAGGAGTAATCACCAATGCCGATTTATTCGATGACCGGGTTTGCGCGTGTACAGGTTCGAGTTGAGGACCAGCTCAGTTATACGCTCAGCGTGAAGAGCGTCAATCATCGTTTTCTCGATGCGCAGTTGCGGCTTCCTTCCGGACTGGACGCTCTTGAGATGGACCTGCGCAAGGTGCTCAAGGAGTCGCTGGTGCGCGGCCACGTCGACCTGACACTTTCGATTGATCGGGCCGGGCAGCAGAAGGCCGGCTACAATCGCGAGTTGGTGGCCGGCTATGTCGCGGCATTCAATGCCGCACGCGACGAGTTCGGCCTCAACGGCGAGCCTGAGCTGAATGCGATTCTGCGCCTGCCGGGTGCGCTGCAAAACGAGAACCGAGGCGAAGAGGATATGACCGCGCTTGCGAGAAGTGTGCTTGAGGAGACGCCCGCGCTGTTAGCGCAACTGAATGCGATGCGCGCGCGTGAAGGCGAGGCGCTTGGAGCCATTCTTCACGGCACGCTTGACCGCCTCGCCGACGCCACCGAAGCAATTGCCGTGCTGTGCCCCGAGATCGAACAGCGTTATCAGGAGCGGCTCACGCAGCGGCTGCTGGCAGCAACGGGTCCTGAATTTAACAGGCAGCGACTGCTTGAAGAGGTTGCCGTATTGGTGGAGCGCACCGACATCTCTGAGGAGCTGGCGCGGATGCACACGCACANNGGAGTGGGCGGCAATGGAACGCGCATTACGGAACTGGGCCTGGCCATGAAAGCCGAGATCGAAAAGGCCCGCGAACAGATTCAGAATCTGGAATGAAGAAACAGGGAATAGGGAATAGGACACATCTGTCAGGGGTGTTGACACCTGACTGAAGGACAATGGCACGTGGCAGGAATTCTTTTTATTATTTCGGCGCCTTCGGGCTCGGGCAAGAGCACGCTGGTGAGCGAGTTGCGCAAGCAGGTGAGCGGCGTCGAGTTCGCCATCTCGTGGACGACGCGGCCCCCGCGCGGCTCTGAAGAAAATGGGCGTGAATACAACTTCACCTCGTCTGAAGAGTTTCAGCGGATGTTGGACACGGGCGTGTTCCTGGAACATGCCGAGGTTTTTGGCAGGTACTACGGAACGGCGCGCAGGTCGCTGGACGAGGCGCGCGCCCAGGGTCACGATCTGCTGCTGGATATCGACGTGCAGGGTGCGGCGCAGGTGCGGGCCAAAATGCCTGAGGCGGTGAGCATCTTCATCATGCCGCCGAACCCGCGAGTGCTGCGCACACGGCTGCGCAATCGGAGCCGCGCCGAGGGCGTGGTGGACGAGGAAGAGGTCTTCCGGCGGCTGTCGGCGGCGCGCAAGGAGATTGAGAATTATCGCGAGTACGGTTATATTCTGGTCAACGACATTCTTGACCGGGCGGTAGCGCAGCTTGAGGCCATCGTGCTTGCCGAGCGATACTATCGCAATGGCGAACCGATCGCCTACCGGTCGCGCCGGGTGTTGGAAGTGGCGGCCGCTTGCCTGCAGCATAATTCGCAGGAGCGGCTCAAGCCTGTGCTGGAGGCGTTTGGCATTAGCAGCTCCTCAGAGCAGCAGCAGTTCAACTTTGGGGATGATCCGGACGAGGACGACTCCAACGAACAAGACAGCGGTTCGCAAGGCGACGATTCAGAAGGCAACGATTCCGAAGGTAACGATTCAGGTGACGGAGGCAAAGATTCCGATGACGACTGAAAAAATCCCCGCAACGATTGAAACCGGATTCGATTCCAACTACCGCAAGGTTCTGGTGGCAGCGCGTCGCGCTCGCCAGATCCAGAGCGGCGCGCACACCCTGGTGCCCAGCCGCTCCAACAAGGCCTGCCGCATTGCGCAGGACGAGATTGAAGCCGGCAAGATTTCGTATGTTAAGACGGAGATTCCGGTGGTGAAGCCGCTGGTGGAAGGGCCGGCTGTCCCGATTCTGCTGAGCTAGCTTTAGAGTCGAGAGGCCGGCGAACTGGTTCCGAAAAGCAACTGCAGGCTTCCGTCGACTTCGCTTAAGGCGGGTTTTCGACTTCCTGCGTTTCACTGCCGTCGCTCAGGATGACAGCTACTTTTTGATTTGGTCGGAATTACAGTCGTCTTCCGGTTGATCGCTGACCTGGCGCTCACTACTCAAAATGCGACAAGGCGCAATCCGCGCCCCGTCGCATTCACTTGATTCACTTCTTCACTGTTTCACTGTGCACCGATCACTCGGCCGAGCGTTAGCGAGGCCGATGTCCGCCGCCGCCGCCGCCGTGGTATCCGGGGAGCGCATGTTCACGGCCGGCTTCATGGCCGGCATCGCCAACGTGGCCCTTCCCGTCGCGCGCCTCGTTGCCGTGGAAGTGGTTGAAGCGCTCTTCGCCTCGTCCAGGCAGCGGTCCGTTGTAGCCGTGGTGGGGGTCAAAGCGGTTGTCGACATGGCCGTAAAAGCCGCCGTGGCCGTGAAACCACGGACCCGCTCCGATGAAGAGGCCGCCATCAAACCAGTCGGGCCCATAGTAGCCGTAGGGGGCGCAGTCATACGGCTCATAGTCGAAGTAGCCGTAGGGGCAATCGGGCGCCACTCCAATGTCGATGGCAACCTGGGCTGAATCGCGAGATACTCCACCGCCGAGCAGGGCGATTCCGAGAACTGAGAGTGCAAGAACCTTAACGTGGGACATAATCCCTCCATGACTGAGTTAGAGAGGCAAACACATCGGCGAGTTGTCTCACGAAGGCGCGAGAGAGAATGCAATTCATCCGGGGTGCGGGATTGCGCGTTCAGGTTCAGGGCTCTCAGCTTCTTGCGCCCGCCGCCGAAACCAAAGGCACAAACGAATTGCCGCACGCGGACTCTTTCGTAATGGGCATTCGATTCATTCGTAATCAAGGCCAAAGTCGCTCTTGATGGGTGAGTTGCGGGTCATGCTAAGCTTGGCTGCAGCATGCCGGAACCTTGGAAACCACTCACCGGCCTTGGCGAGCTTGAGGACGCCGCGAAAGAGCAGAGGCGCAGGCCGCGGGCAGCCGAGGGGGAATACGCCATCAAGTCGGAGGCGCCGCGGTGCGCGCTGTGCGGCAGCCCCATCTTCATTGAGTTCTACCGGGTGAATTCAAAGCTGGCCTGCGCCAAGTGCGGTGTGGCGGCGCGCAGCGGGCGTGCGCTGGCCAGTCCGGATTCATTTATGCACGGCCTGACCTATGGAGTGTTCGCGGCAGGGGTGGCGATGGCTGTCTATGCGCTGTTCACAATCTTCACACACCTCTATCTGGGTTACGTTGCGATAGCCGTGGGATGGTTGATTGGCAGTGCGATCATGAAGGGGTCGAAGGGTGTGGGCGGCCCGCGGTATCAACGGGCTGCGGTGATTCTGACTTACCTCGCCATATCGCTGGCGGCGGTGCCCATTCGCGTGGCGGCTTTCTCGGCTGTCGGGGACATGAATTGGGGCAATGAGTTGCTGCCGCTGGCGCTGTGGGGAATCATCTCGCCGATTCTCTACCTGCAATATCCGATCTTCGGATTTGTCGGTTTTGTGCTGCTGATCGCGGGCATGCGCATTGCGTGGAGAACCACTGCGGCGCGGCGGATGCTGGTTGATGGCCCCCACGCGGTGCTCGTCGCCTGACGGACAGGTCCGTCAGGCGACCGAATGTGCCGGGTCTGGCATTACCACGGCAAGGGCTTGCCGAGGTGGAAATATCCACCCGACGGGCCGTCCGCGGGAAGAGTGGCGAGCGCCGCGCTGGTTTTGCCTCCCTCGCTCAGTTCCATGGGCGCCTGGTCGCCGCCCATATCGGTCTTCACCCAGCCAGGATGCGCCGAGTTGACCTTGACGTTGGTGTCGCGCAGCTCATAGGCAAGGTGAATGGTGTAGGCGTTGAGCGCGGTCTTTGAGGCGTCGTAGGCAAACGACTTGGCGTGATAGATGGGCGAATTGGGGTCGGCCTGCAGGGTGAGCGAACCGAGGATGCTGGACAGGTTGACGATTCGGCCGGCGGGGCTCTTTTTCAGCAGAGGCAGCAGGGCATTGGTCAGCGCGACGGGAGCAAAGAAGTTGGTCTCGAAGACCTTGTGGAGCAGATCGGCCTCCACCAGGGTTGCGGAGTGTTCGGGCCCGGTTCCGGGGAAGACGCCGGCGGCAATTCCCGCGTTGTTGACCAGGATGTCGAGGCGGCCGTAGTTGGAGTCGAAGTATTTGTAGGCGGTTTGGAAGTCGGCAGGCTTGGTGATGTCGAACTGAAGCACATCGGCATCCACGCCGGCGGCGCGCAGCTTTTCGACGGCTTTTTCGCCCTGAGCCAGGTCGCGCGAACCGATGACGACTTTTATGCCGGCATCCTTGAGGTCGAGGGCGGTCTGGAAGCCGAGTCCGCGGTTTCCACCGGTAATGAAAGCAATTTTCTGTGACATGGGGAATTTCTCCTGTGCTGCTTTGGATTCGCGGAGCAGGGAAGAAGGTGCAGGGATTGCTGGAGCGAATCGATCCGCGATCGCCACGCGCGACCGGCAG
>PMWR01000234.1 GCA_003166055.1 Acidobacteriaceae bacterium | reverse complement strand
AAGTGAAAGGCTGGGGAGATCCATGCCTTCGCTTTCCCATTGATAGGCAAAGACAATGGCGACATCGGCGTTTTTGGCAGCAGCCGCTGCTGTGGCGGGATCGGTCCCGGGATCATAAGTCACGGTCGCCCTGGGCGCACGGGCACGAATGGCCTTGAGCGGCGAGGTGGGAAACCAGACCTGCTCCTGCCAGTGCGTCGCTCCCTGGCCCGAAGGGGAAATGGCATTGCCTCCCGGAGGATCGACCTGCGCCGAGCCCCCACCGGAGATCATGCCCACATCAGAATGCGCGCCAATGACCGCGATGGTGTGAATCTTTCCAGGATCGAGCGGCAACACGGCGTGCTCGTTCTTGAGCAGAACGATGCTCTCCTCCTCGATCTTCCGCGCAACCGCAAGCCCGGCGAATGGATCGATCACACTGCGCTGGCGGGGATGATCGATCACGCCGGCGGCGAACATGGAGCGCAGGATGCGGTGTACATGCTCGTCCAGTTCAGCCATCGAAATCTTGCCTGCCTGAACCGCGGCCTTGTAGGGCTCGCCGAAGAAAACCGAGCCCGGCTGTTCATTATCGAGTCCGGCCGCTGATGCTTTCTCGGTGCTGTGGGTACCGCCCCAGTCGGAGACCACGAAGCCGTGGAAGTTCCAGTCCTTTTTCAACACCTGGTTGAGCAGGTACTGGTTTTCGCAGGCGAAGTCGCCGTTGAGGCGGTTATAAGAGCACATGACCGCGGCGGGATGGCCCTTCTCTACGCCGATTTCAAAAGCCAGCAGATCGCTTTCGCGGGCGGCGCGATCGCCAATGAGCGCATTGACTGAAGTTCGACCGCTTTCCTGGTCGTTGAAGGCATAGTGCTTGATGTCGCCGATGACGTGTTCCGACTGTGTGCCTTCGATGAGCCTGGCCACCAGGGTTCCGGCCAGCACCGGGTCTTCGCCGAGATATTCGAAGGTGCGCCCATTGCGGGGCTCGCGAGTAATGTCCACACCGCCGCCGAGCGACATGTTGTAGCCCTGCGCGCGCAGTTCGCGGCCAATGAGGGCGCCATATTCAAATGCCGCGTCGGGGTCCCAGCTTGCCGCCGCCGCAACGTTGGCCGGCAGTGCGGTTGAGTAGCGCCCGTTTGCGCCGCTGGAGCGTACGCCATACGCGGCATCGCTCATATCGATGCCCGGAATCCCCAGCCGGGGAACGCCGACATCGTAACCAACGCCACGGTTCGAAGCTGCGTTTTCTGGAGTCACCGGTTCGTCCGTCGGCATGCCGACGCCGTGCAGCAGCGCGATTTTTTCGTCCAGGGTGAGCTCTTTCAGCACCAGGTCGGCGCGCTCGTCCGGCGAAAGGCTCGCATTCATCCATGGGCCTGTTGGCGGAGGCGGCAACTGGCGTCGTTGAGTGCAGCCCGGAACGGGTAATGACAGAAGGGACAAAAGTGCCAAAGTCTGAATGCCGAACGCGGCTCGGCCAAGAGACTGATTCATGGAACCCCCGAAGTGAATCGATTTTTTCAATTGCATTAATAGTATCAATGAACCCGCACTGCAGGCTCATTGCTGGTTTTTGGCTCAGAGCGGAACAGATATCCGTTGTAGCCCAAGGCATGTGCGATTATGGAGCTTTTCCAGGCGGCAACCAAACAGGAAACGCAATTTGTCGATTGGTGAAGAGTTATCGCTGTTGCAGCAGGCACCGCCATTCAATAGACGCGTTCGTAAGGCAGATAGACCGGTTCCCACATATAGGCGCGGAGTTGGTCGGTGAGGCTGGCTGGTTCTGCCAACTCGGCCACGCCATCCGCGATTGCCTGCCGGGCCACTGCTTCCGCCACGACCAGGCCGACCGTGCGGGAATCGGCGATGGGAGGAAGCAGGCGGGCATGCTTGTCCTGTTGCGCGGGAGACTGGCGCGCAAGCGCCTTGGCGGCGGCCATGATCATGTCATCGGTGACCCGGCGCGCTCGGGACACAAGGATGCCGAGCGCAAGACCGGGGAATATATACGAGTTGTTGGTCTGCGCAATCGGAATCAGTTTCCCGTCAAACTCCACCGGAGCAAAGGGACTGCCGGTGCCGACGATCGCGCGCCCAACCGTCCAGCGCAACAGATCTGCGGGTGTCGCCTCAGCGCAGGAGGTGGGGTTGGAGAGCGGGAAAATGATCGGGCGCGGCGTATGGCTTGCCATGGCGAGAACGATGTCTTCAGAAAACGCGCCAGCCTGGGCTGAGGTGCCCACCAGCGCGGTGATCCCGGCATTTTGAACGACGTCAAGCAGGGAGATGTCTTCGCCACCCGAGAGCTTCCAATCTTTCACATCCGATCGCGGGCGCACATAGGGCAATTGGCTGGCGCGAATTCCTCGCGCTCCTTCAACCAGCAGTCCGTACCGGTTGAAGGCATAGATGCGCCGACGAGCGCCGGCTTCGTCGAGTCCCTCTTCCTGCATTGCGGCCATCAACAGGTTGGCAATGCCGATGCCGGCTCCTCCAGAGCCAAATAGAGCGATGGTCTGCTCTTTGAGCGGAATGCCGGTGGCGTTCACCGCGGCCAGCAGCGTCGCGGTGGTCACAGCAGCTGTGCCCTGAATGTCGTCATTGAAAGTGCAAAGCCGATCGCGATAGCGCTCAAGAAGGGTTGCCGCATTGGTCCCCGCAAAGTCTTCCCATTGCAGAAGAATGTGTGGCCAGCGGCGCTCGACGGCCTTGACGAAAGCCTCGACGAATTCGTCGTACTCCTGGCCGCGAACGCGCTTGTGTTGCCAGCCGATATAGATGGGATCGTGGAGCAGAGCTTCGTTGTCGGTGCCGACATCCAGCAGAACGGGCAGGCAGTGTTCAGGAGGGATGCCGGCCAGCGCGGTGTAGAGCGCCATTTTGCCAATGGGAATCCCCATGCCCCCGGCACCCTGATCCCCCAGCCCGAGAATGCGCTCGCCGTCGCTGACCACAATGCAGCGCACGTTGTCATACCGGGGATCGGCGAGGATCTTCCCGATGCGGTCGCGATTGGGGTAGCTCAGAAAGAGGCCGCGGGGCTTGCGCCAGATCTCAGAGAAGCGCTGGCAGCCTTCGCCCACCGCGGGCGTGTACACGATGGGCAGCAGCTCTTCAATGTGCTTCTCGATGAGCGCGTAGAACAGGGTCTCGTTGGTGTCCTGAAGGTCGCGCATCAGGTGGTATTTGCCGAACGCCGTATCGCGATTGTCCAGCGCTTTTTTGCGCCGCTCGAGCTGGTCCTCCAAGTTTCCGATGTGGGGCGGCAGCAGCCCGTGAAGCCCGAAGGTGTCGCGCTCCTCTTCGGTGAACGCAGTGCCTTTGTTGAGGCGCGAATCCAGAAGGAGGTCGTAGCCCGAAAGATGAGTGCGCACGAGAGTCTGGTTCGCGTCCTTTGGCACAGGGGATGCTCCGTTCACTGAGAATTCTTCTCGAATTTGGATTGCGGGGAGATACGATTGCTACGGCTCTTCGATGATAGCGACGTCCCATGGCTTCAAGGTTAAGATTTCGGATTTGGGTAAGGGCTTCTCGTCGAGCAGATTGACACCGGCGGCGTAGGGGTAGGTTATTTTGACCTCGGCACTCGAATAGTTGAAGTAGTAATGCAGCCGCTTTCCGAGGCGGTTGATGCCGTGCGTGGCATGAACCGAGGGCGGGAGCTGCTGGTCTGGACCGGTCAGGCCGGCTTTCTCAAGGGCGCTTCGCAGCACGGCAGTTTGCAGCGCATCGGAGAGAAATGTGCCCTCATAAAGCAGCGTGCCGGAGCCGTAGTCATTCTCAGTGATGGCGGGCCAGCGGCCGAAGAAGGGGTGGTCGTAGTAGGCGATGGGCCGGGCCTGTTCCGGCATGAGGAACTCCGCCCAGTACTTGACCTCGTTGTTGGAACCGGCGTGGAAAGGATCGTCTTTGAGAGCCAGCGGGTGCTCGAGGTTCGAAAACTCCTGGTAACTGAATCCCGCCGCATCGCGCAGCGGTCCGGGTGCGCGGACCCAGCGGACGGCGGAGTTTTCATTGGCGAATCCGCTCTTGAAGGTCATGACCACATGGCCGCCGTTCTTCACGTAATCGGAAATGCGCTTGAGCAGGGCGTCGTCCGAGATGTAGAGGGCGGGGACGATCAGAACCTTGTACGGGGAGAAGTCCTGTGTTTCGGGAAAGACGAAGTCGGAGCCGATGTTCAGCTCATAAAGCGAATGATGCATCTGCTGGACCAGCGAGAGATAGCCATCCGGAGTGTGAGTCCAAGAGCGTGCGGGAACATCGCCGCCAAAGGGCATGAAGTCGATCGCGTTGGCCGAGTCGCGGCTCCAAAGAATGGCTACATCGCTGCGTTTCCTCAGTCCCACAATGTGCGGGCCAATGCGCTGCAACTCGTGCGCCGTACGCGCAACCTCTGCGTAGGCGCGGTTGGGCTCAAGGTCGTGGGAGAGAACGCCTTGCCAGTATGTTTCCTGGTTGGCCGCGATCGAGGCCCAGTGCCAGTACTCCACCATGTTCGCGCCATTTGAAATATGCGTATAGACATCCTCGCGCATCTGGCCGTCATAGGGCGGATACTGGCTGGCCGAGTCCCAGCCGATGGTCTGCGCATTGGTCTCGGTAACGAGAAAGTTGGTGTGCTTCAGCGAGCGCGAAAAGTCGCCCTGCAGAGATTGGAAGGAGCCGTCGAATTGGTCCTGCGTGCCGTGGTAGATGTTGTCCGCAACAATGTCGAGTGAGCCGGCAATCGCTTCTTCGTTTACGTCGCGGCGCATCATGCCGCCGTAGTCGGTGGTGACGAACTGGCTGGGCGAAGCGCATTCGCGAACCAGCGCGGCCTGCCATTGCAGAAAATCGGTGACGCGCATCTGGCTCCAGCGCGTCCACTCCAGCTTGTAGCCGGTGCTTTGGGCGCTGTCACGTGTGGGCAGGTCCTCCCACGTGTGCAGGTTCTGCCCCCAATAGTTAAGGAACCAGGCCTTGCTCAGCGCTTCAGGGGTGCCGAACTTCCTTTCGAGGTAATGCTGGAAGCCAATGAACACGTCAGGGTTGGCCGCATCGTAGCTGGAGGTTTCATTGTCGAGCTGCCAGCCGATGACNNATGACCTTGATGCCGGCCTTGCCCATGGCGTCGACAATGCGGTCCATCCAGGCGTACTCGAAGTGGCCGTCTTCGGGCTCCCAGAGGCTCCAAGTGGATTCGCCCATGCGGACGACGTTGAGGCCGGCGTCCTTCATAAGGGCGACGTCTTTCGCGAGACGTACATCCTGGGCGTTGGGCGTGTCCTGAGGCATGTACTCGTTGTAGTAAGCAGCGCCGTAGAGGACGGTGGGGAAGTCTAGATTGGGAGTCGATGCGGGTTGTTGGGCGGTTGCCGGCAGGCCAGTGAGCGCGGCGGCGATCAGAATTCCAAGAAAGCGTTTGCCCGAAAACTGCATGGTAAATCCCCTTTTCAGTTGAAGGGAAAGTCTAAATCAAGCAGCGGCTTTCCGGAGCTTCTCAGTCTTCCCACGGATTGAGGAGGCCGACGCCAGTGGGCTCAAAGTGGCGTATATTGCGTGTCACCACCGTCAAGCCGCGGACCAGAGCGGTTGCCGCTATGAGAGAGTCGCGATAGTCGATCGGATTTGGGATACTCAGCCCAGCGCAGCATTGGACTATATCGAGATCGACGCCGAGAATGCGGCCATCGAAGCTGGGAAGCAGACCATTGCGCACCCATAAGAGGATCAGTTCAGCTTGTGCCGGGTCGCGTCGCCTGAGTAAATGGAAGCCGCGCTCCAATTCAAGAATGGAGACCACTGACAGATGCAGGTCCGACGGAGATGCGCTGGCGACCCACTTCTCAACACGACCGTCCATCCTCGGACTCGATTCCTTCATCCGCGAGGCCTTGCGCATCTCAGAGAGTACGTTGGTGTCAAGAAGGTACATTTAAGAGAAGTCTACGGACTGAATTGGTTCATCGCCCAAACGCGGCGGATCGAATTCGAAATCTCCTGCTCCCGGCGTGGCGATCATCTCGAGGATGTTCTTGCCCTTCTTCGTGATCTTCTGATACTCACTGAAGGACAGCAGCACGTGTGCGGGCCTGCCGCGGTCGGTAATGAATACGGGACCCTTGCTGGCGGCTCTCTTGGCCCGGCCTGTGTCCTGATTGAACTCACGGCTCGAAAGGGTAGTGATCGCCACAGGCGCCTCCAATGTAGCAACGTACCTACATTTTAGCACGGAACGCTTTTACTCGAAAGTGTGATCAAGACCATCTCCGAACAGGTGCCGACGCGCATCGGAGGACCCCAGGTTCCCGCGCCGTAGGAGGTGTACACCTGCAGGGCGCCGAACCGCTGCAAGCCATGAATGAACTTGCCGAAGGCGCGGCGGGTGAACCATGTGATTGGAAAGAGCTGGCCGCCGTGAGTGTGCCCCGAGAGTTGCAGGCTGACGCCGGCCTGCTCGACGATGGGCAGGCGATTGGGCACATGGTTGAGCAGAATGCTGGGCTGGCCGGGCTCAATGTGCAGGCTCTCCAGCGCAGAGCGCATCTGGAGCAAGTGCGTTGATTTCGCGTAGGAAACCCCGAGGATGGCCACACCATCGATGGTGACTTTTTCGTTGGCCAGAACGCGAATGCCATTTCTCTTGAGAGCCTCAATGTCATGCGGCATGTCACCGTATTCGTCGTGGTTGCCGGTGGAGAAGAAGATGCCGAGCGGCGGAGCGAAATCGCGAAACGGCCTGGTCATTCGATCGGGGTCGAGCCGCGTGCCGTCAAAGAAATCGCCGGGGATAAAAGCGATGTCTGGACGAAGCCGGGCGGCCATGCGCGCGATGCGACGGCTGAATCGGACGCCGTTGATGTTGCCCAGGTGAAGGTCGCTGATCAAAAGAGCCGTGCGGCCGCGCCAGGATGCGGGCAGGTTGGGGAGCTGGACGGCAACGCGCCGGACGCGAATCCAAAGGGCATTGAGCAGGCCATAGACGCCGGCCAGGAAGGCGAACCCAAAAAGCGCGGCGGCGATAAAAGGCCTGTCGTGCAGCCGGTCTGAAGCAAGCGGCGAAACCAGCTGCGCAAAGTTGGCAACCCAGCAGAGGCATGCCGCGTAAAAGACGAAGTTGAGAAATCCGAGCCAGACGGCGGCGATTCGGTAGATCGCAGTGATCAGCGGACTGGCGAAGCGGAAGCTCAGCAGGGCGGCGAAGATGAAACTGAATGCCAGCACGAAGAGTGTGGAACGCAATCCCTCGACCGCAGCCGGGCTCCGATCGCCCCAGAACGCGACGATGGTATGAAAAATGAACCAATGAGCAAGAAACAGAAGGGCTTGCATCACACTGATGGCTAAAACAGGCCAAGCCTTCAAACCGGGTCTCCTTCCCTCAATGATTGCATGGAAAAGGCAGGGACTAGGGACTAAGGGACTAAGGGACTAGAAATCCCCTAACCCACTGGCGTGGACGGTCCATGAAAGAATGGATTTGATGCCTGTTCACGATAGCGACACGCTCGGCCTCTACATTTCGATTCCGTTCTGCCGGTCAAAGTGCACCTATTGCAACTTCGCCTCGGGGGTGTACCCGGCAAGCGAGCATGTGCGCTACGTGGACCGGGTGATTCAGGATCTGGCCGCAGCCGGAGATTGGGCTGCTCGCATGGGCCTCGAGTTGCCGCGCACCGTAGACACGGTTTACCTCGGCGGCGGAACGCCCAGTCTGCTTGCGCCTGCATTGCTCACCCAGCTTTTTGCGGCGATTCGCGCGGAGTTCGATCTGGAGCCGGATGCGGAGATCACCGTGGAATGCGCGCCGGGGCAAATCCCGGGCGAGACGCTCGGCACGATGGCGGCCATCGGCGTGAATCGCGTGAGCATGGGCGTGCAGTCGTTCATCGACCGCGAGGCGCAGGTCAGCGGCCGTCTTCACAACCGCGCTGTGGTTGAGGAGGACGTGAGGCGGCTGCGCGCGGCGGGGATTCCCAACCTGAATCTGGATCTGATTGCCGGGCTGGCCGGGCAGACGCCGGCCTCGTGGGACGAGTCGCTGACGGCGCTGATTGAGAGCGGCGTGCCGCACGCCAGCATCTACATGCTGGAGGTGGATGAAGACTCGCGGCTGGGGCGCGAAATGCTCTCCGGTGGGTTGCGCTACTACGCGGAGAAGATCCCGCCGGACGATGCGATCGCCGAGATGTACGCGCGGGCCATCGAGCGGCTCGGGCAGGCGGGTCTGGCGCAGTACGAGATCTCGAATTTTTGCCGGCCCGGATTTTCCTCTCGTCACAACCTGCGCTATTGGAAGAGACGTCCATACCTGGGATTGGGGTTGGATGCGTCGTCCATGCTGCGCGAGGCGTTGCCGGCGGCAGACAGCGAGATCGGCCGAGGCTACGTTCTTCGCTCGACCACGACCGATGACCTTGGCGCATTTCTCCTTGCTCCTGAGCCGGGGCCCCCGCGGACAGGTCTTGGTCCGTGGGGTGGTGAGCCGTCGGAGACGGCGTGGCTCTCGCCGGCGCGACAGCACGAGGAAGCGTGGTTTCTCAGCTTGCGCCTCAACTCTGGTGTCGATGTGGAGGCTTTGAAGCGTGAGTTTGGCGCGGAGGCGGTTGCGCCGGCAATGGAGGTTGTTGAGCGGCTGGTGGACGATGAGCTGCTGACTTCAGCCGGCAAGCGGGTTCAATTGACGACGCGCGGCAGGCTGCTTTCGAACGATGTCTTTCAGGAGTTCCTGGGATTGCCGGCCGAAAAGAGCGCGATGAGCACCGCGGCGCATGCAGACTGATCGGATTTATTTTCTCGGTCTCAAAAGCGAGCCTTGGATCGATCGCCTTTATTTGGCGCGAAGCCCTTTGCTACCAGGCAAGCAATTCATCCCCCGAACTGGGTAATAGATAAGTGACGGGGGCAGCGGACGAGTCCGCGCAGCCGTTGAAGGATTGGATCGACTCAGGTCCGGCTGCCTTGGCCTCAATGAGGGCCTGCTCGGCCTCGCGCAGAACCACAACCGGGGAGCGGCCATTGCTGGCCGCGATGCCAAAGCATGCGGAGAGCCGCATCGATTCCCCCGCGACGTGGAAGGGCAAGCTGAACACGTCGCCGCGGAGGCGTTCGGCCATCAGTATGGCGTTGGCCGGGACGCATCCGGGCAGCACGATGAGGAACTCATCCTTGCCGGGACGGCCGAGCAGATCGTAGCTGCGCAGCAGGCGGTTGGTGCGCGCGACCACCTGGCAGAGAAGTTCGTCGCATATGTCGGCGCCGAGCCGCGAGTTCCAATGGCCGAAGTCGTCGATGTCAAAGAGGATCAGGGACATCGAGCTTTGCATGCGCTGCACGCGGTCGGTTTCGCGAAACAGCATGGTGAGCAGAGTTTCGCGGTTGTAGACGCCGGTCAGTCGATCCGTCTGCGTGTGCAGCACCAGATCTTCGCGCAGGGTTTCGAGTTCGCGATTTGTGCCGGCGGCGCGCAGCGCCATCTCGATCCGCAGTCGCCAGTAAGAGGGTTCAGAGCAGCGCAGAACCAGATCGTCGACAACCCCTTCGGCCAGTCGGTCGAGCCATTCCGGCGCGACCCTGGGGGTAATCAGGACGATCGGAAGCCGCCTGACGCTGATGCTGGCGCGCACCGCGGTCAACAACCGGTCCGTATCCATGCCCTGGTCCGGGCTGGGCAGGTCGACGTCGAGCAGGGCAAGTGACGGCGGACGGTACGCAGTCATCGAGGCCAGGGCGGATTCCGCGGTGAGGACGATTTCAACGCGGGCCCCCATCGCAAGAAGAGCCGGCTCCATGGCGGCCAGCAGAGCAGGGTCGTGGGAAGCGAGCAGAAAGGTGGGCTGTTGATCGGCGAACATGCTTGAAATCCTCAATAGAGGATGCATCGGCAGAGATTAGAGATTAATTAGAAAGCACGAGGGGTTTATGAGCGGTTTTCAATGACTTTCGAGCGGAAATCCGGCCCCGAAGGTAATGGGCCTGATCTCAGTCGTTGTCTATGGTCCCAGCGCCCGTCCTTCGAAGGAAGCTTGCTCCAAGGATGGGCGCTCAGATTCTTGAAATCGAGGAGCCGATTCAGTCGACGAATTCAACCTGCGGGGCGATGGGGATAATGCCACGCTCGTGACCCAGTTCGAGGAGCTTGACGATGGCCTGGCGGCCGTCTGCGCCGTAGTCGAGCGTGCGGTCGTTCACATACATGCCGACAAAACGATCAGCGAGGCGGGAGTCGAGGTCGCGGGCAAACTGCATGGCGTATTCGAGGGCCTGCTCGCGGTGGTCGAGGGCGTGCTGAATGCTGTCTTTGACGGCCTTTGTGACAATGCGCATGGAGTCCTTGCCCAGCGAACGGCGGATGGCGTTGCCGCCGAGCGGAAGCACCAGGCCGGTGGTTTCACGCCACCAGACGCCGAGATCGAGCACCTTGTAGAGGCCGCTTGACGAGTAGGTGAGCTGGCCCTCGTGGATGATGAGCCCGGCGTCGAAGTTGCCTGCCAGAATCTCCGGGATGATGCGGTCGAAGGGGACGACGACGGTTTCGAGGGCGGGATTGAAGATCTTGAGCGCGAGATAGGCCGTGGTGAGGGTTCCGGGGACGGCGAGCTTGATTTTGCCGAGGTCTTCGGGGGCGAGGCGCTTGCTGGAGACGACCATGGGGCCGTAGCCCTCACCCACACTGCCGCCGCAGCCCATCAGCGCGTAGCTCTGCTGCAGGTAGGGGTAGGCGTGGAAGCTGATGGCCGTTACGTCGTAGAAGGCTTCGTTCTGGGCGCGCTGGTTGAGGGTCTCGATGTCGCACAGGGTATGGGTGAAGCGGTAGCCGGGGACGCGGACCTTGTTGGTGGCCAGTCCATAGAACATGAAGGCGTCGTCGGAGTCGGGACTATGGGCGATGGAAATATCGATAAGGGCAGGGCTCGCTACTTCGGATTGGGAACTCACCAGGGTACTTCCTTTCAAGGCGACAGACGGCAATGAATTTGGATGCGGTTATGCGGTTACTCGTGAGTCCGGCGCAGGCGACGAAATCCGGAGGCAAGCGCGGCGGCGGCGGTGACTTTGAGTGCGTCGCCGGCCAGGAAGGGCAGCACGGCGAGCATAAGGACGGACCGCACCGGAACGTGGGTTTCGACGGCCAGCCAGAGGGCTCCCCAGCAGAGGATGGTGAGGTCGCCTGCGGCCGCGCTGAAGGCGGCGGCGGTGAAACCGCGTCCGGTGCGGCGCCAGAGGGCGGAGGTCAGGAATGCAGCCAGCGGATAGGCGAGCAGGTAGCCACCGGTGGGTCCGAAGAGGTGGGCGAGGCCAGCCATTGCCGGGGTCGGGGTAAAGACGGGCAGTCCCGCTGCGCCCTCGGCCAGGTAGGCGATCAGGGTGGCCGCGGCCAGGCGGGGCGATAGCAGCAGGCCCAGCAGCAGCACGGCGAAAGGCTGAACCGTCAACGGGACCGGCGTGAAGTAAAGAGGAATCGAGATGTGGGCACATGCGGCGACAAAGGCGCTGCCGGCCAGCACGATTCCCGTGATGCGGAGCCATGCGGGGGTCCGCGCGCTCGATACGGCGATCTGGTTCAGCGGTGCGGAGAGTTCCTTGCTCACGGCAATTCCTCCAAAGTTCCCATGGACAGGTTCTGGTCCGTGGTTGGCGTTGCGGAGTTCGAGATCATGGTTCAAGCTCGAGGTCGATATCGTCAACCGGGTCAACGACCGGGCCCGCGGAGAGATTCTTTCCATCCGGCGGCTTGCTTTGCAACCTGCCGCGCCGGAGCCAGATGTGACGAGCGACTCCCGCAGCCACAAACAGTAGCCCGCCGAGCGAGACGAGAAGGCCAATCATTAACCAGCGCATGGCGGCAAAGAGCGGTTTTCCAATTCATACGGTTGGTGCAAGGTGAACAGGAATTGGAAACCGGCTGAAGGCCAGAATATCAGACGGCGTGGTCATTGCCGGGGTCTCCAAGGCAGCCAAGAAGCCAGTCGAGGTAGGCGCGGCTGCCGGCTTCGACGGGCAGGACAAGGAATTCCGGCGTCTGGTAGCTGTGCAGCGCGTGCAGGCGGGCTTCGAGAGCGGGGATTTGGGCGGGGCCGGTCTTGAGCAGCAGCNNGGGCGGCTTCGTCAGGCGTGGCGCAGGTGGTGAGAACGATCTTCGCTTGCGGCTCGGTTTCGGGCATGGGAGGTTCCATGGACAGTCTACGAGCAGGGGCGGCGCTTGACAGGAAATCTCTGGACTGGTGC
>PMWR01000589.1 GCA_003166055.1 Acidobacteriaceae bacterium | reverse complement strand
ACGACGATTTCCGTGGGGCCGGCGAGCATGTCGATGGCGCAGTCGAAAGCGACGAGGCGCTTGGCGGCGGTGACGTAGAGATTTCCGGGGCCGACAATTTTGGCCACACTCGAAACACTGGCGGTTCCGTAGGCCAGGGCGGCGATGGCGTGTGCCCCGCCGAGACGATAGAACTCGGTGATGCCGAGGAGATGAGCGGCGGCAAGAGTCTCAAGCGCGGGCCTTGGCGAGACGACGACGATGCGCGCGACGCCTGCGACCTGCGCGGGGATGGCGGTCATGAGCAGGGTGGACGGGAGCGGATGACGGCCGCTGGGGACGTAGCATCCGACGGAGGCAAGCGGGCGGACGAGCTGGCCGGTGATGAGGCCGGGGATTGGTTCACTACTCCACGACTCGGGGAGTTGGTTCACTGCGAAGGCGCGGATTTGTTCAGCGGCGGTGGTGAGAGCCTGGCGCAGCGGGGGGGGTGTTGATTCCCATGCGGCGAACATTTCTTCAGGCGTGACGCGGAGATTCGCTTTGTCTTGCAGGCCGTCGAATTGGGAAGCATAACGGAGAAGGGCGCGTTCACCTTGCTTGCGCACGTCGGCGACGATGCGCTTGACGGCGGGCAGCACGGAGTCGAGCGCAGCGCTGCCGCGACTCTCAAGCGCGGCCAACGTTGCTTCCGCACGCAATGCCGATTTGCCTGTGGTGCGAACGATCTTCAATTCGGTGCTCCCTTTTCGGTCTTATTCGCAGATTGATTCAGGGCGATGCGACAATTCGATCATTGCGCAACCGTGGAATTGTGTTTATGGCAGAGGCTGCGCACCCAGCTTTGCGATCCAGACGGCCTTCTTCTCTTTGAGCACGCGGTCGATCAACAGTGGATCCACCTCTTCGTCAGTGCCGTCCAGAACCTCATACTCGAACGCTGACTCCCCGTGGGCATTCCAATCCGCTTGAAGCGTCTTCGACTGATGCAGGCCGCCGCGCAGCATAAACCAACATCCATTCCTGGTCGCACTGAGGTTGCGGGATACGCCTACCCATGCGCGGCCCGTTGCGGAGCACCGAACAGCGTACGCGCCAAGGAGCGGCTTCTGCTCCTTGAATTTCCGAACCGACTCTTTTCTCGATTCCTTCGACTTCATGATCATTTACCTTCAGAGTGCATCTTTTACAGCACCACTTTGTTAAGCGGGTATTCGACTATGCCCGTTGCCTTCGCTGCTTTGAGCCTGGGGATGACGTCACGGGCTACGCGCTCGTCGACGATGGTGTTGACGGCTACCCAATCGGAGTTGCTCAACTGGGAAATGGTGGGCGAGTTCAATGCGGGCAGCACGGCGAGGACGGCTTCGAGGTTGTCGCGCTGGACGTTGAGCATCAGACCGACCTGCGATTGCGCGTCGATGGCGCCGCGCAGCATGAGGGCGATCTGGTCGATTTTCTCGCGCTTCCACGGGTCGGCGAGCGTGGCTTTGCCGGCGATGAGATGGGTTTCGCTTTCGAGCACCGTGTCAATGATTTTGAGGTGGTTGGCCTTGAGAGAGCTGCCGGTCTCAGTGACTTCAACGATGGCGTCGGCGAGTGTGGGCGGCTTGACCTCGGTCGCGCCCCAACTGAATTCAACCTTGACGTTGACGCCCTTGGAGGCGAAGTAACGCTTGCTGACTTCAACGAGTTCGGTGGCGACGATTTTACCTTCGAGGTCTTCCGCGCGTTCAAAGCCGCTGCCTTCGGGAACGGCGAGGACCCAGCGGACTTTGCGGCGGGTCTGCTTGGAATAGGTGAGCGGGGTGATGCTGGTAACGTCGAGGCCGCTTTCGACAACCCAGTCGATGCCGGTGAGGCCGGCGTCGAGGACGCCGTGATCGACGTAGCGCGCCATCTCCTGCGCGCGGATGAGCATGCACTCGATTTCGGGATCGTCGATGGAAGGAAAGTAGGAGCGGCCGTCGGCGTAGATATTCCAACCTGCCCGCTTGAAGAGAGCAATGGTGGCATCCTGCAAACTGCCTTTGGGGATGCCGAGTCTAAGCTTGTTGGCCACGGGATTCCTCTTTCTGATTTGGCTGATTGGCGGCGGTGCCGAATGGGAGCGGTTTGGTGAAACAACTGACAGTGCCTTCGTGGCAGACCAGGCCGTCGCCTTCAACCTCGACGCGGAAGAGCAGCGTGTCGTTGTCGCAGTCAGTGGATGCGGAGACGACGCGCAGGCGGTTGCCGCTGGTTTCACCCTTCATCCATAGCTTCTGACGGGTGCGGCTCCAGAAGGTGACGAAGCCGGTTTCAAGCGTTTTGGCGTAGCTGGCGGGATTGAGAAAGCCGAGCATCAGCACTTCTCCGGTGCGCGCATCCTGCACGATGCCGGGGGCGAGGCCGTCCATTTTTTCGAAATCAATTGTTGCTTCGTTGCTCATTTTGTCCTGGTCTGGTTTGGATTTTTTAGGAACACGAAAAAGCCCGCCGAGCTGGTTGCCGGCGGGCTTGGGTAACTCTTCGATCTGGATGGCCGTCTAGTTCAGGCCATGGCAGTCCGCCGGCATGGGTGTCCCATGATGATGGTGGTGACCGGGATGGCGGTGGCTCTGCATCTGATTCAAACCCTACGGGAAAACCCTTTGCGGTGTCAAATGTTGCGGTTGCGGCGGCGGGCAAGCGGCCGCTCGAGCCTAGGCGCTCGCAGCCGGGGCGGGCGGATCGGACCCCGTCGGTGCCGCGGGCAAGTGGAGCAGGCCGATGACGCGTTGAAAGATGCGGTTGCGCAATTCAAAGCGTTCGGATGCGCGCGTCACATAGCGCACCTGGAGGGTGAAATCGGAACCCGAGGGCCGGAGGTTGACGTGCGGAGCCGCACTGAAGCGGCTCAGGCCGTCCCCCCGTGTTCCGCGTTTCCACTCCTGTCCCGCAATGCGGGCATTCTCTTCCGTCTCCTCAAGTACTGCTTTCCCGATGCGATCCACCATCGCCTGCGTGTCGTCTGACGCGGGCACGGGAACGCTGATTTCGTCCCACATCCATTGGCCGGCGGTGGAGAAATTGAAGTACTGTCCGCGAATGGCGAAGTTATTCATGAATGTAATGCGGCGTCCTGTCGGATGTCCTTTGTCCGCCAGATTTCCGGTTTCGAGAAGCGTCGTGTTGAGCAGCCCGATCTCGGTGACTTCGCCTCCAACGCCATTGATCTCAACCCAGTCTCCAATGCGGATGCCGTTCTTGCCCATGAGCGTAAACCAGCCGAAAAACGCGAGAATGTAATCCTGCAGGGCAATGGTGATGCCGGCGGTGGCGAGGCCCAGGACGGTTGTCAACTGACGTGGCGAGCCAAACACCACCAGCAGAATGAGTACGCCTCCAAGCACCTGCACACCCAACTCAAGAACAGTGCTCAGGGTTTGCATCCGTCTCCTGTCAAGCGCTGGATTGGCCATCAGCCGCTGGATAAGCGCATTGCAGAGGACGGTGCATATGAGGATGAAGAGAATGAGTGCCAATGACTGCAGAATCAGATGGACGATGATGCGATGCTGCAGGAGCACCTGGCCGGACCATTTGCCATACACGCCGGCAAGTTGCTGCTCGGTTTGAATGCGGTCGTCGAAGATGCTGAGAAGCTGATGCTGTTCGCGCTTGTCTTTGATGTCAGCCAGGCGGGCTGCGCGGGCCGGCGGGCTGCTTATGGCGGCTGGGCCGGCGGCATTGGCCCTGGACTCAAGCGCGTGGTGTTCAGCGGTCAGATTGGCGATCTCCTCTTGTGTCTGCTGAATCGCCTGCTGGATCAACAGGTAACGGTCGTGCTGAGAGAACCAATCTCTTACGCGCGAGGCGAGCGTGCCATGCTGTTTGGCGGAGAGCACGGCGGGCTGGCCCTGCGATCCGCTGTCGTATTTCCGCATGGCGGCTTCATGCGCGGACAGTTCACTTTGAAGCTGTGCGCGGTTGTCGCCGGAGGCGCGCGCAAGATCGAGCTGCGCATCGGCAAGCTCGTCGGAATCCAGGCCGAGCTGGCCTTTGGCAACCTCAAGATCGTCTCCGCCGACAGCCGGCTGTGCCGCATCTTTTGGCGCGACGGATTGAGAGCCGGCCTTGGCCGTCAGGCGGTCGACCAGGTTCTGGTCGTCTTCGACAGCCTGTTGCAGCTGCGCGACCTTCTGTTGGAGGGCGAGCGCATCGCCGGTCAGGACGCGGTGTTCCACCTCCTGTGCGGCCTGTCGTAATGCCGAGGCGAACGCCTGATCCACTTCAAAATCGGCGAGATGTTCAGCCTGGCGCGCGTACTCGGTTTCCTCGGCGGAGACGGCGAGCGGCGCCAGAGCCTGGGCCGTTTGCCAGGGGCGCAGATCGACGAGGGCCGTCTGTCCTGCAATCAGCCCTTGCACTTCTCCCTGTCCCTGGAGGGAAGGAAGATGCGCCATTGCGCCGCGCGTGGTCCAGGCGAAGATCAGGCACAGCGCATACACCACAAGCAGCGAGAGAAGAAGAACGAGCCGTTTGCGGCCGAAGATTCGGGTGTGGCTTGCGTCCGAAGGGTCGGGAGCATTAGGAGGCTTTGCCATGGCCTTATTGTGACAGAACCGAGGTGGAATTGCTGTTATCGATTGAGCACTCGTGTCACCCGCCGGCAGGCAGTCGGCTTGCATGGTTCGCCAGGAGATAGGAAAACGGACGGTGCGCTTGCGATTCTATCGCGGAGAGGGGGAGAATGAAGCGGTGCGGGCAAGAATGCAACTTACGGTGTGTGCCTTGGTGGTCCTGTCGATTTTCCCGGCCGGAATGGCGCAGAATCAGGATCGGGATCTCTATAAACCATCGAAGACTTCTGCAAATGCGCCGGCGCCCGAGGCGCGAATCGACATCAATCACGCTACGCTGGATGAGCTATTGAAGATCCCTGGATTGCCACGGAGCTGGGCAGGACGCATTGTGCGTTTCCGGCCGTATCGCACCAAGGCGGATCTGCTCGAGAGGGGCATTTTGAGCGGCGAGGTCTACGACCGGGTCAAAGATTATGTGATCGCGCATCGGGAGGAGCAGTAACCCATCCGAGATGTTTCAGAACGTCCCGCAGCTCACTTCGTTCTCCCCCATCCTTCGCAAAAAAACGCGAAGGATGGGGCACCCGCCTGGGATTTCAAGAAGCAGGTTCTTCGGCTCCGCTACGCTTCGCTCAGAATGACAAGGCAAATTACGCTATGTGACGACTGAAGCTTCTGAGGCCTTATCGCCACGACCCAACAGCCGGCTCAGGATCACGTAGAGCACGGGAATGAAGATCAGGTTGAGNNAGAGGCAACACGCCGAGGATGAAGGCGAACGAGGTCATCAGGATGGGGCGCAGGCGGAGTTCCGCGGCTTCAATGGCGGCTTCGGCGATGGAGCGGCCCTTGCGGCGAAGCTGCTCGGCAAACTCGACGATCAGAATCGAGTTCTTTGCCGAGAGGCCGATGAGCATGACCAGGCCGATCTGGCAGTAGACGTCGTTGACCAACCCGCGCAGAGATACAAGGCCCAGCGCGCCGAGCACGGCCATCGGAACGGCGAGCAGAATGATGAAGGGCAGCGCGAAGCTTTCATACAGCGCGGACAAAGTGAGATAGACGACGAGAATTCCGAGTCCGAAGATGATGAGGGACTTGCCACCCGACTCGATTTCGTCGAGGGTGAGTCCTGTCCATTCGTATTTCATGCCGGGCATCATCGACTTGTCGGCCAGGTTCTGCATGGCGATAATTCCCTCGCCTGAGCTGAAGCCTGGCGCGGCGGAGCCATCGATTTCGACGGAGCGGAAGAGGTTGTAGTGAGTGATGACCGGGGGCCCGGAGCTGTCTGAATCAACGGTCAGGTTGTCGAGCGGGATCATCTGGCCGGAGTCAGAACGCACATAGTAGCTGTGCAGATCCTTCGCGGTCATGCGGAAGGGCTGATCGGCCTGCACGAAGACTCGATAGGTGCGGTTGTTGTAGTCGAAGTCGTTGATATATTCCGATCCCATGAATACGCCGAGCGTGGTCGTGATCTGGGAGAGCGAAACGTTCATCGCCTTGGCCTTCTGGCGGTCGATGGTGACCAGTTCCTGGGGGTCGTTAGCGGAGAAGGTCGTGATGAGGCCGGTCAGATCCTTGCTGGTGTGGCTGGTGTTCACAATTTGATGGGCGATGCGATCGAGGTCGCTGATGGTGTTACCGCCGGAATCCTGCAACTCGAACTGAAAGCCACCAAAGCTGCCGATGCCCTGGACGGCGGGGGGTTCGAACATGGCAACCAGGCCGCCATTGGGCGCGAACAGGAGACTGCCGAGTTTGGGCGAGAGGTCGGCCACGATGTCGGCAGCGGAGTGGCCTTTGCCGCGCCGCTGATCGGAGGGTTTGGTGCTGACGAACATGAGGCCCTGGTTGGCGGCGCCCCCGGAAAAGCCGAAGCCCATTATCGCGAAAGAGCCGATGATATCGGGATTGGAAGCCATGATGGCCTCGGCGCGGTCAGCCAATGCGCCGGTGTAGGCGAGCGAGGAGCCCGGGGGCGCCTGCACGATGACGAAGAGGTAGCCTTGATCTTCCTGGGGAATGAAGCCGGTGGGCACGCGCTGGTAGATCCACACCGTTGCGCCCAGGCCGGCGAAGAAGACCAGCAGCAAAAGGTAGCGGAGTTGCAGGGCGACGTGGATGGTCTTGCCGTAGNNGAATGTGGAGGAAGTCCAACTGGTTGGGTCGGGCTTCTTCACCGCGCAGCAGCATGGCCGACAGCGCCGGTGAAAGCGTGAGCGCGTTGAAGGCCGAGATAGCGATGGCAAAAGCGATGGTCAGCGAGAACTGNNTCCATGGCGATGTGGCGCTGCACGTTTTCGATGACCACGATGGCGTCGTCGACCACGAGCCCGGTGGCCAGCGTGATGCCGAAGAGCGTGAGCGAGTTGATGGAGAACCCGAAGACCTTGACGAAGGCAAACGTTCCTATCAGCGATACCGGGATGGTGACCGCGGGAATGATGGTGGCGCGCCAGTCAAGCAGGAATAGGAAGATGACCACGATAACGATGACGACGGCCTCGGCCAGCGTGACCATGACCTCGCGAATGGAGTCGCCGACCACCGTTGTGGAGTCAAAGGCAATGGCGTATTTGAGACCCGGTGGAAAGTGCTTCGATAGCTCGGCGAGCATGGCTTTAGCTTGCCGGTCGACATCCAGCGCATTGGCGTTCGAGAGCTGCTCGACGCCGATCCCCATTCCGGAATGACCGGAGAACTTAAGCGAAGTGCTATAGTCCTCGGCGCCGACTTCAGAGTGCCCCACGTCTTTGAGCAGCACCAGGCCGTTGGGGGAGTTCTTGACGATGATGTTGTCGAATTCGGCGGGACTAGTGAGGCGGCCGACGACGCGCACAGGCAACTGGAAGGCCTGTTTTGGGTCCGATGGCGGCTGTCCAAGCTGACCTGCGGGAATCTCGACATTTTGCTCGACGAGTGCATTGACTACATCGGTGGCGGTGAGAGAGCGGGCCGCAAGGCGCTCCGGATTGAGCCAGACGCGCATGGCGTATTTGCGCTCGCCGAAGATCATCACGTCGCCCACGCCGGGCACGCGCTTGAGCGCATCCTTGACGTAGACATCGAGATAGTTGGAGATGAACTCGGGCGAGTAGCGGCCATCTTCGGTATAGAAGCCAGCTCCGAAAACAAAGTTGAAGTTGGCCTTGGTGATGGTGACGCCGGTGGCGTTGACCGCGGCGGGCAGGCGCCCGGTGACGCTGGCCACGCGGTTCTGCACGTCCACGGCGGCGATGTCGAGATCGTAGCCGGTCTTGAAGGTGGCGGTGATGGTGCTGATGCCGCTGTTGGTGCTGGACGAATTGATGTAGCGCATCCCCTCGACGCCATTGATGGCCTCTTCAAGCGGAATGGTGACGGCCTTCTCGACGGTGTCGGAGTTGGCGCCTACATAGATCGCGGTGACGACGACCTGCGGCGGAGTGAGCGTGGGATACATGGCGATGGGAAGGTTGGGAATGCACACCGCTCCCGCCAGAATGATGAGCAGCGCGCAAACCGTGGCGAAGACCGGCCGACGGATAAAAAAATCGACAAACAAGATGAGCCTTCCTTTTTTGCCTGCGGCGAGCGCGACCTGATCGACGCTCGATGCCCGCCTCCCGCCGGAGGCGCGTAGTCAGTTGCGGTTCAGGAGCCCGGCAGAGGCATCACCGGCATGCCGTTGACCAGGAACTGCGTGCTGGACACGATGACCCGGTCACCGGGTTTCAATCCTGAAGTGATGGCGTAGGTGTTGCCCACCGTATCGCCCAGCGTGACCGGCACCTGCTGCGCCGACCAGTGGCCATTCTGCTGCTGCGCTACAAACACGAAGCTCTGCCCGCCCTGGCGCGTCACCGCGAGGACTGGAATCACGGCCATGGGCTGGGTGCTCCAGATGACGCGGGCTTTTATCAACTGTGCATTGCGGAGCATATCGAGCGTGGCATGCACTGGCGCCTTCACCAGAATGCCCTGTAAGGTGCTGTCGACTTGAGGCGAGACGAAATCGATCTTCGTGTGCTCAATCAGGTTTCCGCTGTTGTCGGTCAGGTCGACCGCCAGCCCCATGCGCACCTGGGCGGCGCGTTCGGCTGGCACGTAGATGTATGCTTCGAGGTCCTTGTTCTCATCCACGGTGGTGAGCATGGTGGTGGATGAAACGTAGTCGCCTAGGTGGACCGGGATGTCGCCCACAACACCGTCAAACGGCGCGCGGATGGTGTAGTAGGCGAGTTGGTCCTGCTGCGTCTTGCGCAGCTCGACGGCCGACTGGTAGTCCGCCTTTGAGTTGCTGAAGGCCTGCTGCGCCTGGTCAAATGCATCGCGGCTGGTGACGCCGGCTTCAAATAGCTTGCGCTGGCGTTCAATCTCGAGGGTGTTGTAGTCGTAGAGAGCCTTCTTCTGCTGCTCGGTCGCGCGCGCCGAGGCGACTGTGGCAATCTGGTGCTCCGGGTCGATAATGATGAGCGCCTGGCCCGACGCGACATGGTCGCCGGAGCGGACGAGGATCTGCGTGACGCGGCCGTCCACTTGCGGCTGCATGGTGGCTGAGCGGCGCGATTTGATGGTAGCCACGTACTCGCTCGACTGCGGAACCTGGGAGAGCGTGACCGTGGCTAACTGCACCGGCATGCCCTGCATGGCAGGCCCGGCGGGCGGCGCGGCTTTCTTCTGGCAGCCGACAACCGCAAGCCCGGTCAAAACAATAAAACTGTTTACAAGAATGCGTTTCAACGCGCTCATCTTCATCCGATCTTTCACTCGGTCTTGCCCGTGTCTGGAGCCGTGCTGGCTGAAGCTCAGGTTTCTGGAAAACCCAACGCATCGCCTGTTGCGGAACTGCTGTGTGTTAAGGTTTCCGTCCAGGGAATGCCAAGCCATACTTAGGCCGCAATCCGGTGGAGCGTCACTTGAAGATTACGTTTCTATTGTGACGCGTGGTGAAGGCTTATCGACGCAAAAACTTTGCGTCGGACGAAGCCGCCGGGCCTACAGCAGTTTCGGAATTGCCGCAGACCGAAGACATACACTCAAGTGGCTTTTCATCAAGAAAAAGCCACCTTTCTATGCACTCAAGAAGTCTATACTAATTCCGAAAATGCTCTGAAATGCGCCGGGCCGGACGGGTTGCCGCACAGGATNNACGCCAACAAAACAAAGAACTTAAAGAGCCCATCCACATCGAAGTCGTTTTCTGGTGACTCTGTGGTGACTATGTGACGACTAGCCAGACTCCTGTGCGATAAGACTCTTGCGTTCTCACCTTACGCAGCCGGGGGCTAGGAATGCTCTTTCTCAGGCCACCTAACAACGCGAACGATACTAGAGAATTCTGCCGTCAGTTCAATGAGGGTATTCTTCTCGACCTCGCGGCCAGCAGGCGTTCCCTTGGCCAGCGCGAGATGAGCTCGATCATCGTGGTCGTAACGGACGTACTCATTCAAAGGAGTCTCGCTTCCTGTCCAAAACTGAACAGTTTTTGTGTTCGCACGCTGCCATATTCGGGCGGGGTTTAGTTTGTCGATCCCAGAGAGACGGCAGGCGCCCGAGGAGATCGTGATATGGCCATACAGAATTCGGCGGTAGCGGTGTTTCGCTCCCATACTGAAGCGGATCAAGCGATCAAGGAGCTTCAACGCAGCGGAGTGGACATGCGTAAATTGTCGGTTGTCGGAAAGGGCTACCACACCGATGAACATGCGGTGGGCTACTACAACACAGGCGACCGCATGATGTATTGGGGCAAGATTGGCGCGTTCTGGGGAGGCTTCTGGGGACTTTTGTTCGGCTCCGCGTTTTTCTTTATTCCCGGCTTGGGTCCGATATTGGCGGCCGGCCCTGTGGTTGCATGGATCGTGGGAGCGTTGGAGGGGGCGGTGTTCGTCGGAGGAGTGAGCGTGTTGGGCGCTGGACTCTACAGCATGGGAATTCCCAAGGACAGCATCGTGAAATACGAGGCAGCGCTCAAGACAGATCAATTCCTCCTGATCGTCCACGGAACGGCCGAAGAGGTTGCAAAGGCGAGAGACATCATCAAGACTATGCACCCTTCGGAACTGGACATACATGCAGGCGAAGTTGCGGAACCGGTAACAGCGTAGGAAAGACAAGAAGATGGAATAGGCCGTTGCTCGCCAATTCAACTGAATCGCGGCCGAACAAGTCGCTCCGCATCTTGAGAGACTCTTGTCATGCCGGCCCTTCCACCACAGGAGGAATATGCTGCACGACCTGAAAGACCTGATGGGTTCTTCCGTCATTGCGACGGACGGCGAAATGGGAATTATCAGCAATTTTCTCCTTGATGACCGTTCCTGGGCGATTCACTACCTGGTGGTCCGCGTGGGTACCTGGTATAAACGCCGAGATGTGGTTCTTCCGATTGCGGCAGTCGAACAGCCCGATTGGGCGAAGCGGATTCTCCAGGTCCGCTTGACGAAAGAGCAAGTGCGCGATAGTCCCCATGTCGATACCGAAAAGCCCGTCTCTCGCCAGCAAGAGATCGCGATGGAAGAATACTGGGGGAAGATGGCCTATTGGGCATATACCCAGTTGGAACCAGGAACCCCGACGCCAACCGGAAGGAAATTTCCTGTTCGAACCAGGGAAGATCCGGATCTCCGCAGCGTGGTGAACTTGATCGACTACCAGGTTTGGGCTACGGACGGTGAGATTGGGCGCCTGGAAGGATTCATCATGGACGAGGCCTCCTGGCATCTCGGCTACCTGGATGTGAAAGCTGGAGAATGGCTTCTCAGCCGTTCCTTGTTGATTCCTACTCGATGGATAAAGTCCGTCTCATGGGCTTCTCGCCGAGTGAATTTACATCACAGCAAGGATGGGATTTAAGCTCGGTTCATAGGCTGAGCGAGGGCTCCGTCAGACCAACTAAGCCTCGATGATCCTCCGCATGGCCTTCGTCTTGCCGTCAGCGCACCGTCCCCTTCAATTCACCTTATTGCTGGGGCGGTAATTCTTAGCTGCTCCTCAAGAACGCACGATACAAGAGCGACCTTAAACTCGGAAAGATTCCTGAAGACATTCTCGCCGGGGAGTTGCAGGAGAAACTTGGGGCGCCGGCTATTTCCCTGGTTGCGCAGCGCGTTCCGCCATTTCCCTTTCGACGCAAGCCAAATCACACTTGACCGGTCAAAGCGCAACGCTTACGCCGGAATCTATCTATGATGCTCCCCGTCGACAAATTCCAGCACAACGAGTCCCTGTGCGGGGATTGTGACGCTGATCCTGCCATCATGCAGCGGAAACAGCTCCGCGGGACTCAGCCTGCCCGCCGCGCGCAACTGCTTGATCTGCTCCCTGCCTGGCGTGGCGGGCCTCCCCATCGCATCAAACGTTTTTCCCGCATCTGCGCACGCGGATACTGGCTGAGAGAAGCCGGGTGGACAGCCGACGGCCCTTCATACGAAATACCGCTCCGCTTCGCAGATGAAGCGGGCGAGCATACGCGTATTTTGCATTCCATTTGAACGCATGCAAGGGTATATACAATCATCTCGGATGAGGCAATGTACCGAAAGGAACAAATAAGGAGGGAATATCCCTTGCAGAATCATAAAGTGGGCGATGGAGTATCCCGTTCGGTTACCATTATTTTGTCATTTATCCGGAGGCCCAGGAAATGAAGCTTCAGCATTTTTTACCCATCCTCATCCTGTTCGCTGCCTCTGAGCCGCGATTGCACGCGGCTCCGCCCCAGGATCAGCCACCGGTTGTGCGAGCCACACTGCCCAACGGCATGCGCGTCGTCATTCTCCGCAACACGCTGGCACCGGTGGTTACCGTGGAAACGAATTTCCTGGTCGGCGGCGATGAAACCCCGCCAGGGTTTCCGGGCATGGCCCATGCGCAGGAGCACATGGCGTTTCGCGGATGCGCAGGGTTGACGGCAGACCAGACGTCTGCCATTTATGCGCAACTCGGGGGCCAGAACAACGCCGATACGCAGCAGAACATTACCCAGTATTTTGCCACGGTTCCAGCAGCGGATCTTGACGTTGCTCTCGAGGTCGAGGCCGCTTGCATGCATGGGATTGACGACTCGCAGCAGGAGTGGTCGCAGGAACGGGGAGCCATCGAACAGGAAGTAGCGCGCGACCTGTCCAATCCCACGTACAAATTCATCGACCGCCTCAACGAGGACATGTTCGCGGGCACTCCTTATGCGCACGATCCCCTCGGCACAAAGACCTCATTCGACGCCACCACCGGCGACATGCTCAAAGACTTCTACAAGAAGTGGTACACGCCGGGCAACGCCATCATGGTGATCGTGGGCGATGTGGATCCCGTCTCCACAATGACGAAGATTCGCAAGTGGTTCGGCGATGTCGCCAGCCATCCTTTACCGGAGCGGCCAACCGTCGAATTGAAGCCGGTCAAGTCGGAGACATTTACGCTGGACAGCAATCTCCCCTACATTCTCGGCTTCATTGCCTACCGGTTCCCAGGAACGAGTTCTCCGGACTATGCGGCCAGTCAGATTCT
>PMWR01000493.1 GCA_003166055.1 Acidobacteriaceae bacterium | reverse complement strand
TTCGCCGAGCTCGAAAACCTGCGGGCGACCAGTGCGACGCCAAAGAATGGACGTGGCTACCTGTTGACCGATCTGGACCAGCTGCGCAGCTTCGGAACCGCCAGCGCGGTTGCGGCGGTGGTGGTGTTTGCCAACTACATCAGCGGCTCCGATGTGGTGAGGCTTTATCACCAGCCGGGCCGGCTTTGGCTCATCATGCCGCTGATGATCCTATGGCTTTTCCGCGTCTGGTTGCTGGCCTCGCGCGGCGAACTGAACGAGGATCCGGTGGCCTTTGCGCTCACCGACCGGATGAGCCAGTTGATCGGACTGGCGCTTTTGGTAGTCGCGTGGCTGGCGCTGTAACCTGCTCTCCCGTCGCCAAAAGCGGGATCTCCTTTCATGGGAAACTAAAGGGCCGATCCAGTCGAAACATTCGCACACTCGATCGCGCCAGGATTCGATGTTTCCATACGAATCCTGGCGAAGAGGATACGATGAACCGCCTTGCTCGCCCCTGAGATCACGCGAGATCAAAGCGGTCGAGATTCATTACCTTGCTCCAGGCCGCCACAAAGTCCTGCACGAACTCCTGCTCCTCGTCGCTGCTGGCATAAACTTCCGCCAGGGCTCGGAGTTGCGAGTTCGACCCGAAGACAAGATCAACTATCGTCCCCGTCCATTTGACCTCGCCGGTCGCCCGATCGCGCCCCTCCAACACACCTTCCGATGCAGCGGACTTCCGCCACTTCGTGTTCATGTCCAGCAGATTGACGAAGAAATCATTCGTCAATGTTCCGGGCCGTTTGGTGAAAACCCCATGTTCTGACTGCCCGAAGTTTGCATTCAGCGCGCGCAGTCCGCCAACCAGAACCGTCATCTCGGGAGCCGTAAGCGTCAGCAATTGCGCCTTGTCGATCAGCAGATTCGCGGCATAGCCCTCGAGACCTTTGCGGATGTAGTTCCGGAAACCGTCTGCACTCGGTTCCAGCACCGCAAACGACTCCACATCGGTCTGCTCCTGCGACGCGTCCATGCGCCCAGGCGCAAAAGGAACCTTCACCTCGTGGCCGGCCTTCTTCGCAGCTTCCTCCACGGCAGCCGAGCCCGCCAGGACGATTAGGTCTGCCAACGAGATTCTCTTGCCGCCCTTTTGCGCGGAGTTGAATTCCTTCTGGATCGCCTCCAGCTTCGCCAGCACCTTCGCCAGTTCGGCCGGCTGGTTCACTTCCCAATCCTTCTGCGGAGCCAGGCGGATGCGCGCCCCGTTGGCGCCGCCGCGTTTGTCGCTGCCGCGGAACGTCGAAGCCGATGCCCAGGCGGTGATGACGAGTTGCGGAATGGACAAGCCGGAGCCGAGAACCTTGGCCTTCAGGGCTTCGATGTCCTTGTCATCCACCAGTTCGTGGTCCACACCGGGAACCGGGTCCTGCCAGATCAGCTCTTCCTTCGGCACCAGCGATCCCAGGTAGCGAGAGCGCGGCCCCATGTCACGATGGGTCAGTTTGAACCAGGCGCGGGCGAACGCATCCGCGAACTGATCCGGGTTCTCCATGAAGCGCCGCGAAATCTTCTCGTAAACCGGGTCCACCTTCAGCGAGATATCCGTGGTCAGCAAGGTCGGCACGCGACGCTTGGACAGATCGAACGGATCCGGCACCATATCGGCGGCCTTGACGTCGCCCTTGGGCTGCCACTGATGCGCGCCGGCCGGGCTCTTGGTCAGCTCCCATTCGAAACCGAAGAGGTTCTCAAAAAAGTCGNNGGTTCCCGTCCCACATACACTTTCGGGTCGGCAGCGCCGTGGGTCTTGCCGAAGGTGTGCCCGCCCGCAATCAACGCGACCGTCTCTTCGTCATTCATCGCCATGCGGGCGAAGGTTTCGCGGATGTCTTTGACTGCCGCGATCGGATCCGGGACGCCTTCCGGGCCTTCCGGGTTCACGTAAATCAGGCCCATCGTGGTCGCGCCGAACGGGTTTGCCAGTTCGCGATCGCCGGAATAGCGCTTGTCCGTGCCCATCCACTTGGTCTCGATACCCCAGTTGACGTCCTGATCCGGCTCCCAGACGTCTTCCCGCCCGCCGGCGAAACCGAACGTCTTGAAGCCCATCGAATCCAGGGCCACGGTGCCGGTGAGAATGATCAGATCGGCCCACGAGATCTTCTTGCCGTACTTCTGCTTGATGGGCCACAGCAGCCTGCGCGCCTTGTCCAGGCTCACGTTGTCAGGCCAGCTGTCGAGAGGCGCGAAGCGCTGCTGGCCTCTGCCCCCGCCGCCGCGCCCGTCCGAAATGCGGTACGTGCCCGCGGAATGCCATGCCATGCGGATGAAAAGGGGGCCATAGTGGCCGAAGTCCGCCGGCCACCAGTCCTGCGAGTCCGTCATCAACGCATGCAGGTCCTTGATCACCTCATCCAGGTCCAGGCTCTTGAACTCCTCGGCGTAATGAAACGCCTCGCCCATGGGATTGGACAGCTCCGAGTGCTGGTGCAGAATATTCAGGTTCAGTTGTTCGGGCCACCAGGTAGCGTTCGATGGGCCTCCTGCGGCTATGTTGTTCAGGGCGCCGTGCGGGAATGGGCATTTTGCTTCGCCTGACGCGGCATTCTTATCGTCCTGTATGGTGGGTCCGGGGGTCTTTGTTTCGCTATCTGACATGGGCAAATCTCCTTGGCTTTCGTGTTGCAATTCCGTTGTCGACCGCGCGATCCGCGGGAAGAATTTCGATATTCAATCGGCTCGGCAGCGCAACTGCTGCCGCCAAAATCATACGCCTGCTCCATGAACCTAATCTGTTCCCCCTTGATAAGTAAAATCAACTGTTTCTACCAGGAAAAAATGAGACAAACTCGTATGAGGCGGGCCTTAAATGAGGCGAAGATGGAAAANNCAGCCGTCCCGGATTCCCCCGCCCCCAAGCCCTCCGCGCCCTCGAGAAAACCATCCTGCGCGCCATAGCCGCCGTCATGCCGCCAATTTCACCGTCCAACCCTGTGCAAAAACCACGCTCAATTCCTTGAGAAGACCCAATCTTGAATCTCTTTTGGGTCACCCACCGGCTTTGCCGAC
>PMWR01000487.1 GCA_003166055.1 Acidobacteriaceae bacterium | reverse complement strand
GGGATCAGAACGGCGAATAGGGAGCAGGGTACATCACGGTGTTTGGGGCGAGATTTTGAAACTGACCCCTGATCCCTGACCCCTGATCCCTGTTACTTCGAATACAGTTCGACGATCGGGTCCATCGCCGCGGCCTTCCACGCAGGGTAAATGCCGAAAATCAAACCGATGGCGAAGGATACCGCAAATGCGATCAACACCCAGGTCAGCGAAAGAGCCGCATGGAGGAAGGAAAAGGCAAAATGCAGAATCAGCGTGAAAAGGCCTCCTGCCAGAACGCCGAACAGGCCGCCAACCATGCACAGCGTTACGGCCTCCAGCGTGAATTGAAGAAGGATGTTCTTTTTGGTCGCTCCAATGGCCTTGCGAATTCCGATCTCCCGCGTGCGTTCCGTGACCGAGACCAGCATGATGTTCATCACGCCGACGCCGCCGACCATCAAACCTACCGATGAAACAGCCACCATAAAGGAAAACAGTCCGATGGTCAGCGCGTTCCACAGGCGCATCAGCGCGTCCGGACCGGAGATGACGAAGTTATCGTCCTGTTCCAGGCGGACCTTGCGCCGGATGCGCAACATGTCTCGTATCTCCTCTATCACAAGCTGCTTGTTTGCCGGATCGTCGTAGGTCACCGTGACATGAAAGTCATCCAGCTCGGGATGAAGATGGCGGAAGGTGGGTACGGGAAAATATGCCGAGTTATCGGCCTGGTTCCTACCGCTGCCGAAGGGTTCCAATTGCGGCGCAAAGACGCCGACCACCGTGAAGACTCCGCCCTCACATTCGATATCCTTGCCGAGCGGCGACTCGTTGGGAAACAGCGTCTCGGCGGAGTCGTGCCCCAGCATCACCACCCTCGCCGCGCGCGACTCCTCGGCGTCGCTCCAGATGCGCCCCTCCTGAACCTCGAAGTTGGTTGAGTGACTGATCGCCGTCGTCGAGCCGTCCAGGACCGCGTTTTCCACCTTGCGGCCGCCGTGCTTGAGCGAGACAACCCCTATCCCGAGCTGAGGGTTCTGGTAGCTGAGCCAGGGATCCGCGGTAACTACATGAGGTAGCTCCCGTAACGCCAGCCCGTCTTCGTAGGTCAGCTTGGGACGATTGAGATCCGCGGTCGAGGGACGGCGGCCCCATGGATCGAAGCGGTAGACCTGCACAGTGTTGGTGCCCAGCGATTTGACGAAATCGGCTATATTGCTGTTCAACCCGTTGATCGCCGAGGAGATCAGGATCACCGTCGCAATGCCGATGGAGATGCCGAGAATCGTCAGCCCGGAGCGCAATTTGTTCTTGCGCAGCGTATCGAGCGCCAACAGCACAGCTTCTTTCGAGTCGCCGAATCTCATCTTCACAGCTCCTGGTAAATCAGGTTGCGGATGACAGTCTTGAAATCCAGCCCTGCTCTTTCTTTTTCCGGCAACCAACTGCTTAAAACTGCAAACCATTTCCTGCGCAAAAACTGAAATCCGTCATCTGTAACCTGTCATCTGCTTTCATAACTCCGATCGAAGGGCAACGATGGGATCGAGTTGCGCGGCCTTGTACGCGGGGTAGACGCCGAAAAACAGGCCAACAGCGGTGGCAACAAACAAACTGACCACGATTGACCAGAGTTCTACCGTCGAGGGAAACGCGATGATCAGAGTGATGGTTTTGGCCACGCAGATGCCCGCGATCACGCCGATCACTCCGCCGGCCAGCGCCATGGTTGCGGACTCGATGAGGAACTGAAGAAGAATGTCCTTGCGGCGCGCGCCCAGCGCCTTGCGAACTCCGATTTCACGGGTGCGCTCGGTGACGGACACCAGCATGATGTTCATAATGACAATGCCGCCTATCACCAGCGAGATGCCTGCGATCGCAACCACCACTGCTCCAAAGCTGTCGAGAATCTTGCCCAGAAAGTTTTGAAAAGTGGCGCTTGTGTCGATGGAGAAGGCGTCCGGGCTGTCCGGCGCCAGGTGCCTGCGCGCGCGCATGATGGTGCGCAACTGGTCGGAGACCCCATCCAGCACCTCGCCTCCGCCACCGGCATCCACATAGACGGTCATGCTATCGTGCGCCCCGTGAGAATGCAGATAGGCCGTGAGAGGAATGGCAACCCAGTTATCCATGCTTTGGCCCATGATCTTGCCCTGAGCTTCGCTTACCCCAATCACCGTGTAGGGTGTGCCATCCACGCGAATCTCTTTGCCCAGAGGGTCGCCTGAGCCCAGCATATTGTCCACAATGTCAGTGCCGACGACGGCCACGCGGGCGCTGTGCTCGTCCTCGGACTCAGTGAAGGAGCGTCCCGTCTCGATATTGAGATTGGAGAGCGCCGGCATGGTCCACGTCCAGCCACGTATGTCGGTGTCTGTGGTCGATTTGGTACCGTAGACGACCTTGCCCGCGGAGTCGCGCGCCGCGCCCACCGACACGCAGGATTTGCATTCGTCAAGAATAGCCTTGTAGTCGTCGACGGTAACGTCCTTGCGCTTTTGGAAGGAGAGGTATTCTTCAATGGTCATGAAGGTCTGCGGCGTCTTGGTGACTGTGACCACGCTGGCGCCGTAGCTGTTGATCTTGGTGGTCACAAACTGCTTGGCGCCGTTCGTCAAAGTTACAACCGTAATCACGGACGAAATGCCAATCACCACGCCCAGCAGGGTAAGAATGGAGCGCATTTTGTTCGCCCAAAGCGATTGCAGCGCGAGTTTGAAGGCCTCTCTCAATTCCATGAAGTGCCAGATTTCAGTTTTCAGTTGTAAGTTTTAAGTTGTCAGTGATCAGTGGCCAGTGTTACGCAAAACTCCAACGTTCAGTTCCCATTGGTGAATCAAAACTTCCGGCTTGTGGCTGTGCTCCCGGGCAGTTGTGAACTGACAACTTAAAACTGACAACTTAAAACTGCCTTACTCGTACCTCAGCGCTTCAATCGGATCGAGGTTCGCGGCCTTCCATGCCGGGTAGATGCCAAAGACCAGGCCGATTGTGCAGGAGACGCCGAAGCCCACCAGCACCCAAAGCGTAGAAAGCGTCGCCGGCAGCCCGATGGGCAACAGGTAAACGATCCACGTGAGCACGGCGCCCACCAGCACGCCAATAATGCCACCCACGGCGCACAACGTGATGGCCTCTGTGGTGAACTGGGTCAGGATGGTCTGCTTGGTCGCTCCGATGGCCTTGCGGATGCCAATCTCGCGGGTTCGCTCCGTCACGCTCACCAGCATGATGTTCATCACCCCCACCCCGCCCACCATCAGGCCGACGCTGGAAACGGCGATCATGAATGCCACCAGCCCGCCGGTGATGTTGCCCCACAGCTTCAACAGCCCGTCCGGCGAAAAAATCTCGAAGTTATCGTCGGCCTCCACCTTCACCTTGCGGCGAATCCGCAGTAACTCCCGAATCTCGTCCTCCACCAGCGCCTTGTTCTTCGGATCGTCGTACTTCGCGCTGATAAACATGTCCGTAACTTCGGGATGCAGGTTGTGAAACGTACCCATGGGAAAGAAGATGGCATTATCGTTGGGGTTCGTGCCGCTGCCAAAAGGCTGCTTGCGCTTGTCCAGCACGCCGATCACGGTGTAGAGTCCCGTCTCCACATTGATATCCTTGCCGATCGGGTCCTCCCCGTTCACAAATAATTGTTCCGCGGTGTCGTGGCCCAGCACGCACACATCGGCATGACGCTGATCCTCTCCATCGGTGAAGAAACGTCCCTCCTTCAAGTTCAGCTCCGAGACAATCGCCACCTGCGACGTGTGTCCCTCCAGGATGGTGCCGGAGACCTTGTGCCCCTCGTACTTTGCGCTGATGCCGCCAACATAGAATGCCTTTGCGTAAACCGCTCTTCCGTCCGCAGCCACCACGTGCGGCAGTCCGCGAATCGCCATCACGTCATCGATGGTCAGCTTCCTGCGCGTCAGCTGCTCGGTGCTGAGCTTCTGCACGCCGAACGGCAGATGATAGATCCAGAACACATTCGTGCCCAGCGAGCTTGCAAAGTCACTTACCCGGTTGTTGATGCCGTTGATCACCGAAGAAATGGCGATCACCGTCGTCACGCCGATGACAATGCCCAGGATCGTGAGCCCGGAGCGCAGTTTGTTAGCCCTCAACGTATCGAGAGCCATCTTTACGGATTCACGAACTTGGCCCTGCGCCATAAAGCTCCTAGTTCTCAGTTTTCAGTTGTCAGTTCTCAAAGACCCGATCAATCAATTTGATTCCTTGACCGATTCCAAGAGGCCGTAAATCATCTTGCCCACTTCATGTGACAGACTCTCCGCCTGATCGATGAGCTTGGAATTTCCAAATTCAAGTGCGCGCGCGATTTCGAGTTGTGTTTGCAACTCGAAATTTGATCCACGGGCAATCCCAAGAAACTGCCGGAATTCACCCCCTGTCAATCTCCGTTGCCCCTCGGCAATATTGCTTGGCACTGAAACTGCCGCGCGCCGGATCTGGCTGGTGAGTCCATAAACCTCTTCGCGTGGAAATTCCTTTGTCAGGCGATAAATGGATACAGATAATTGCATCGATCTCTGCCACACCAGCAAGTCCCGAAATGATTGCGTCATGATTAGCAGCTCCCAGCTGCTTCGTTTTTACTGACAACTGATCACTGAAAACTGAACACTAGCTCTTACAATTCCGCTCGCAGCGCCACCACCGGGTCCAACTTTGCCGCCTTCCTCGCCGGATACACTCCAAAAAAAACGCCCGTCGCCGTGGCCATGAACAACCCCAGCAGCACGCTCCACAACTGCACGCTGGTCGGAAATCCAATCACCAGCGTAATGATCTTGGCCACGCCCACTCCGCAAATCACGCCGATCGCTCCGCCCATCAGCGCCATGGTTGCGCTCTCGATAAGAAACTGCAGCAGCACATCGCGCTGCCGTGCGCCCAGCGCCTTGCGCACCCCGATCTCCCGCGTTCGCTCCGTCACGCTCACCAGCATGATGTTCATGATCACAATGCCGCCCACCACAAGCGAGATGGAAGAAATGCCCACGACCACTGTAAAGAAGATCGATGTGATCTGCTTGTAGATGTCCATGTAGGTGTCGTTGGTCTCCAACTCGAAGTCATCGTCGCTGCCCGGAGCATCGTGCCGCCGGGCGCGCATAATCACCCGCACTTCGTCCTTGGCCCGCTCCATCGCCGCAATGTCCCCGTTGGCGCGCGCATAGATATCGATCGAATCGTTGTACCCGTAGATCTGCTGATACGTGCTGATCGGCACCGCAACCCAGTTGTCCTGCGATTGCCCCAGCGTCTTGCCCTGCCGGTCGCCCACGCCCACAATCGTGTACGGAATGCCGTTGACGCGAATCTCCTTGCCGATCGGATCGCCGTCGCCAAGCAGGTTGTCCACAATGTCGTATCCCACAATCACGTTGTGCGTGCCGTGTTCTTCGTCGGCGGGGGTAAAGCCGCGACCAATCACCACATTGGTATTGTTCAGCGCAATCATGGTCCACGTCATGCCGCGCATGTCGGTGTCGGTGGTCGAGTGCCCGTTGTAGACCACGCCCGTTGTGCGCTCGAGCAACGCCCCAACCTCGCTGCATTCGTTGCAGCCGTCTCGCACCGCCTGGTAATCTTCGAAACGCAGGATCTTGCGCTTTTGATAACGGAAGTAGTCCTGGGGGTTGAAGATCACGCCGGCCATCCGCGTCACGGTAAACACATCCGCGCCATGGTCTGTGAGCTTGGTCGCCACATACCGGTTGGCCCCGTTCACCAGGGTAATCACCATGATCACCGATGCCACCCCCATCACCACGCCAATCAGCGTGAGAATGGTGCGCAGCTTGTTCGCCCAGAGCGATTGGAGCGCGAGTTTGACGGCTTCACTGAACTGCATGACCCTGCTTTCCCTGCCGTGGCTTTCTTGAAGACTATCTCCCAAGTGTACGCAATCTTCGCTCGCTGCGATCTCCGGATTGCTACTGCTAACGACGAAACACCGGCGCATCAGGCCGCGCCCAGCCCTCAAAGGCAGCCATTAAGGGCTGTTTTCTTCTCCTGATACGCAAAACGGTCTCCGCGGGTTCCGGTCCCGCCGCGGGTACCGCAAAAAACCGCTGCTGAATCAATATTTTTAGAAACATTTGTTTCCTCCCCGGCGTAACATATGCAGGCAAACCAATCCAAATCTGTTTTTTGCTCCAATTCCGAGCCAAACCCACCACCGGAGACACGAATGAACCGCACACGGTCCCTGCTTGCGCTTGCTCTCTTTCTCCCCACCCTGGCCACGGTTCTCCCAACCTTTGCATTTGCCCAGACGCCGTCCACCCAGCCCCCGCTTCTGCTCCGCAACCCCTCCCTAAGCCAGGATCGCATCGCCTTCCTCTATGCCGACGACATCTGGACGGTCAGCCGCCAGGGTGGCGAGGCCGAGCGCCTCACCTCCGACGGCCGCGTTGAAGCAGGCCCGTTCTACTCCCCCGATGGAGCCTCCATCGCCTACTCCGCCCATCTCAACGGCAACACCGACGCCTATGTCATCCCCTCCACCGGTGGCGTTCCCCGCCGCATCACCTGGCGCCCCGATGGCAGCGAAGTGGTCGGCTGGTCGCCCGACGGCAAAGACCTGCTGTTTTTCAGTTCCCTGGCCAGCCATCGCGACTACGTACGCCTGTTCCGCGCCCACGCCGACGGCTCCGGAGTTCCAGAAGCCCTGCCGCTTCCCACCGGCATCCAGGGGTCCTTCTCCCCCGATGGCGAGTCCATCGCCTACCAGCCCATCACCAAGTGGGAACCTGCCTGGAAGCAGTACCACGGCGGCCAGACCACGCCCATCTGGATCGTCAACCTCAAGACCCTCGACCTGGTCAAGGTGCCCCGCGAAAACTCCAACGATTCCAATCCGGTGTGGGTCGGCGACTCCGTCTACTTCCTCTCCGACCGCGCCGGCCACGTGTCCCTGTTCAAGTACGATACCGGCTCAAAGCAAGTCACCCAGGTTGTCCCCAACAACGGCTTCGACNNTTGACACCGCCGCCAACACCGACAAAACCGTCTCCATCCAGGTCCATGGCGAACTCGCCAACCTGGCCCCCCACCGCATTGCACTCAGCCCTGAGGAGATTCAGAACGCCGGCCTCTCGCCCACCGGTGCCCGCGCCGTATTTGAGGCCCACGGCGAAATCTTCACCGTCCCCGGCGAAAAAGGCGAAACCCGCAACCTGACCCAAACCCCCGGCGTCGCCGAGCGCGACCCCTCCTGGAGCCCCGACGGCAAGACCATCGCCTATTTTTCTGATGCCTCCAGTGAATACCAGCTCTACCTCCACGACCAGACCGGCTTCAAGCCCCCCACAGTCATCGACCTCGGCCCCGATCCCAGCTACTTCTATGGCCCCACCTGGTCGCCCGACTCCAAGCGCATCGCCTACACTGACAAGCACCTCCGCCTCTGGTATGTCGATGTGCCGTCAGGCAAGCCGGTCCTGGTGGACAAAGGCATCTATGGCAGCTTCGGCGTTGACTTTGGTCAGGTCTGGTCACCCGATTCAAAGTGGATCGCCTATCACCGCGATCTCGACAACCAGCTCAATGCCATCTTCCTTTACTCGCTTGACACGCATAAGTTCACGCAGGTCACTGACGGCATGAGCGACGCCATCAGCCCCGCGTTCGACCCCAACGGCAAATACCTCTACTTCCTCGCCTCCACCGACGACGGCCCTTCCAAGGCCGGCATCGACCTGTCTTCGCTCGACCGCGCCCAAACCAACGCCGCCTATGTCGTCGTCCTGTCCAAGGACGGCGCTTCCCCCGTGCCCCCCGAAAGCGACGACGAAAAAATCAAGGACGAAGCCAAAAAGGACGACGACAACAAAGACAAAGATAAGGACAAGAAAGACGACAAGGCCGACGCCGACAAGGATAAGAAGGACGACGCAGCCAAAGACGATAAGAAAGATGCCGGCAAAAAAGACGCGGATAAGGACAAGAAGGACGCCAAGCCCGTCGAGGTCAAGATCGATCTCGATAAAATCGGCGATCGCATCCTTGCGCTGCCCATTCCTGCCCGCAACTACTACGGAATCACCGCGGGAAAAACCGGTGTCGTCTACCTTGCGGAGGGTTCGCCGTTCGGCCGCGCCAGCCATTTCCCCGGTTCACCCATCCGCGCCATCTGGCGGTTCACTCTCGAAAAGCGCAACCCGGAAACGGTGCTGAGCGACATCGACGCCTTCACCTTCTCTGAGGACGGCTCCAAGGTGCTCTACGCCCGCCACGGCGGCTGGACCATCGCCTCCGCCGACGACCTGAAGCCCGGCGACGGAAGCCCCGGCAAGCCCTTGAATCTCGGCGGCCTCTCCACCATCATCGATCTGCGTGCCGAGTGGCATCAGATTTATCACGAAACCTGGCGCATTGAGCGCGACTTCCTCTACGATCCGCACACCCACGGCCTCAGCATTCCCAAAATCGAGACCCTCTACAAGCCCTATCTCGATGGCCTGGCGTCTCGCTCCGAGTTCAGCTATCTCTCCACCGAAATGCTGGGCGAAGTCAACATCGGCCACATGTTCATCGGCGGCCCGCGTCCGCACGAAGACGCACCCAAAACCGGACTGCTCGGCGCCGACTACACCGTCGACCACGACCGCTACCGCATCGCAAAAATCCTCGGCGGCCAGAACTGGACACCCGGCCTGACCTCTCCGCTCACCCTCCCCGGCGTCTACGTCAAGGAGGGAGAATACCTGCTTGCGGTCAACGGCCGCGACCTCCACGCCTCCGACAACCTCTACGCCTTCTTCGACGGCACCGCCGGCCACCAGACCGTGCTCCATGTCGGACCCAACCCCGATGGCAAAGACGCCCGCGATGTGACCGTAATACCCACCGGCGACGAGTCCGGCTTGCGCAACCTGGACTGGATCGACGCCAACCGGCGCAAGGTCGATGAGCTCTCCGGCGGCAAAGTTGCCTATGTCTACATGCCCGACACCGGCGCCAGGGGTTACACCAACTTCAACCGCTACTTTTACTCGCAGCTCGACAAGCAGGCCCTCGTCCTCGACGAGCGCTACAACGACGGCGGCTTCATCGCAGACTACGTGGTCGACGTGCTCAAGCGCTTCCCGCTCTCCGGCGCAATCGAGCGCGACGGCAAGCCAATTCACGATCCCGTCGGCGCCATCTTCGGACCCAAAGTCATGCTGATCAATCAGAATGCCGGCTCCGGCGGCGACGCCATGCCCTGGTACTTCCGCAAGGCCGGCATCGGCAAACTCGTGGGCACGCGCACCTGGGGCGGACTGGTCGGCATCGGCGGCTATCCTCCGCTCATCGATGGCGGATATGTCACCGCGCCACGCTACGCCATCTACGGCCTCAACGGTGACTGGGAAGTCGAGAACCACGGCATCGCGCCCGATGTTACGGTTGAAGAACTACCCAGGGATGTCGCCGCCGGCCACGACGTCCAGCTCGAAACCGGCGTAAAGCTGGTGCTCGACGAGCTGAAAGCCAATCCCATCCCGGCGATTCCCATCCCGCCCTACCCCAACTACCACAAAACCGACACCCTCGGAATTCAGCAGTAGCAGGTCAGCAAGTCAGTCCAAACAAAGCGGGTGCCCCAGGTCCTGATTTTCGGACCTGGGATCCCT
>PMWR01000186.1 GCA_003166055.1 Acidobacteriaceae bacterium | reverse complement strand
GCGTAGCTGAAGCAGTCGCCGAAGTTGAGATTGGCGGGATGGCCGCTGCCTTTGCCATAGTCGCGATAGGCTTGGCGTGCCATGCGCGCTTGTACTGCTGTGACTGACTCGATGACCATCTTTGAGTCCTCGACGATCTCGTCAAATCGAACACTCAGGATTGGGCTGCCAAACTTGTCCGCCACCATGGATGCTTCAAAAAGCGTCGCGGCGGAGATGCGAACCGACACCTCGTATTCAATGGCGTCCGAGAAGGCTTGCGCTTCGGGCTCATCACGCAAGATCGCAATCAGCGCGGATGAATCGACAATCATTTCGGCAGTCCAGTCTTATCGTCGTAGAGTTCATCGAAGAGTTCCTTGGTTGTCCGGCCGTCGTTCATGAGTGGTGCGGTTTCACGCGCAATTTCCATCAGTCGGAGAGCGAGACCCTTTTTCCCGTTGCGGATTTCGGACTCTGCCTTATCCCTCTCGAGGGTTTCTTGCGCCGCCTGTGTCACTGCGGTCACCAAGCTTAATCCCCTGCGGTCTGCAAGCTCACGGACAATTCGCTCCGTCTCCTCATTTTTTATGCTCAGGGCCATCGCGCCCTCCTTTCTATCAATCTTTTCTACCATTCTACCATTTGAGCTTCAACCGGCCCTATAAGCCCGTCGTAATTTTCCAAATTCGCCTAATGCCCTAATCTAGAACTATGGACGATCCGATGTTGCACGCGGCTGAGGACGAGACTTTCGACTTTCTGGTGGTTGGCGCGGGGCCTACTGGCCTGGCTTGCGCCATTGAGGCGCAGAAGGCCGGCTTTCGTTCGGTCCTGGTGGACAAGGGCTGCATCTGCAATTCGCTGTTTCATTACCCGGCGCACATGACGTTTTTCACNNACGCCGGAACTGCTCGAGATCGGCGACATTCCGTTCCCCAGCCCGAATCCGAAGCCCACGCGCAATGAGGCGCTGCAGTATTACCGGCTGGTGGCTGCCTACTACAAGCTGGACGTGCGGCAGTACCACCGCGTGGAGCGGATCACGGGTTCGGACGGCGCATTCACCGTGCATACCGAGGATCGCTTTGGCCGCCCCGGAGCCATCAAGGCGCGCAAACTGGCGATCTCCACCGGCTATTACGATCTGCCCAACTTCATGGGCATTCCCGGCGAGTCCCTGAGCAAAGTACATCATTATTACAACGATCCGCATCCCTACTTCGAGATGGACGTGGTGGTGATCGGCGGCAAGAATTCAGCGGCGATTGTGGCGCTTGAGCTGTGGCGGAGCGGGGCGCGCGTTACGCTGGTTTATCGCGGCAAGGGCGTGCAGCCGCATGTGAAGTACTGGATCAAGCCGGACATTGAAAACCGGATCAAGAACGGCGAGATCAAGGCGTATTTTGAATCGAATGTTGTGGAGATTCAGCAGGACGCGGTGGTGATCGAGACGCCGCTGGGCCGGGTCACGCTCAAGAACGACTTCGTGTTTGCCATGACCGGCTACCATCCCGACTTCGACTTCCTTGAGGCGTTGGGCATTCGCTTCGAGGGCGAGGACAGGCTGCCGGTGTGCAATGCGGTGACGCTGGAGAGCAATGTGCCGGGGATTTACCTGGCCGGGGTGATTGTGGCGGGGTCGCGCACCAACGAAATCTTTATCGAGAATGGGCGCTTTCACGGGCGCCAGATCGCCGCGGCGCTGGCATCGAACAAGGGATAAGATGCCGGTAACGCGGTGAATCCAGTACACTGAATGGCCTGAATGAGCGAAGCTTAGAGGATTTCCGATGCGCTGGTGGCCGCGTTCGATTCGATGGCAGATGCTGGCAGGCCTGGTGCTGCTGGAGGCGCTGTCGCTCGGGTTGTTTGCGACGCTGCTGATTCACACCCAGACGCACGAGGTGTATGAACGCGCACAGCAGCGCCTGGCGCACCAGGCAACCTCTGTAGCGACGCAGGCCAAAGAGGCGCTGCTGCAGGATCGGCCAAGCTGGGTTTCTCTTTCCGTGAAGATGATGGGCGAAGCGCCCAGCGTGGCTTTTGCCAAAATCACCGATCCGGCCGGCAACGTGCTTTTCGTCAGCGCGGGAGAGCCGGAGGATAAGCCACTCGATGAGATTGAGCGGGCGCAGATTCCGCTGATGACTCGTGACGAGGCCAGGGTGTTTTCGTTGGGAAAAGGCCGATTCGAAGGAGTGCGGCCCATTTACACCGGCGCTGACCTGCGCGGTTTCGCCTGGGTGGAAACCGATCGCGACTGGGACGATCAGCAACTGAAAACTGTGCTCAGCGGCACGGTCATCTTCGGCGTCATCTGGATTGCGGCTTCGGCGCTGCTGGTGTTGTTGCTGGCCCGCTCCATCTCNNACGACACGCTTTCGCTGCTGGATTCGATGCTGGCCAACGCGCCCATCGGGCTGGCCTTCTTCGATCGCCGCTGCAGGATTGTGCGCGTGAACCAGGTTTTTGCGGACATGACGGGAGTTCCGCTCAGCCGTCACCTGGGGCGCACGTTGCCGGAACTGCTGCCGCAACCGGTGGCGCAGGAACTGGAGAGCTCAGTGCTGCGCGTCTTTACCTCCGAGGAACCGGTGCGCGACCTCGAACTGTCCGGTGCGGCTCTCAGCGTCCCGCAGGGCGGCAAGCCCAGCCGGCCTTGGACATGGCTGGCGAGCGCCTATCCGGTGCGCACCAACCCCCAGCAGGTGCGCTGGGTGGGGGTCATTGTGCTGGACACGAGCGAACGCAAGCGCAGCGAGGATGCCCTGCGCAAAACCGAGAAACTGGCTGCCACGGGAAGACTGGCCGCCTCCATCGCCCACGAGATCAACAATCCGCTGGAGGCGATCACCAACCTGCTCTTCCTGCTGCGCAACTTCTGCCGGCTCGAAGATCCGGCGCTGAACTACGTGACCATGGCCGAACACGAAGCTCAGCGCATCGCGGAGATTACCCAGCAGACACTCCGGTTTTACCGGCAATCCACGCTGCCCGCCCGCGCCAACATGGCGGAGCTGCTGGATTCCGTGCTCAGCCTCTATCAGGGACGGCTCAATGCGCTGGACATCCAGGTGGAAAGGGATTACGACGCGTCGATGGACCTGTTCTGTTTTGCCGGGGAGGTCCGCCAGGTCTTTGCCAACCTGGTGGGGAATGCGATCGACGCAACCAGCAAGGGCGGCCGCCTGGTGGTGCGCGCCCGGCGCTCCCGGAACTGGAAGGTGCCTGGCCAAAAGGGAGTTCGCTTTGTGGTGGCCGACACCGGTGTCGGCATGGATGAAGCGGTACGCGAGCGCGTCTTCGAGGCGTTTTTTACCACCAAGGAAGTGACCGGAACGGGGCTGGGCCTGTGGGTGAGCCATGAAATCATCCTCAAACACGGCGGCATTGTGCATGTGCGCAGCCGCATGGCGCCGAAAGGTGAGCCAACTGAGGGAAAAGGCTCGGGAGCGGTCTTTCAGATTTTCTTCCCCGACGATCCCAATCTGAAAGCCGCTGCCGCGCTCTAGAGAAAATCTGAAGAAAATAAAAAAAGTTCTTGCGCGCTCACCAATCTTGTGTGCTACAGTCAGTAACACTATGACGCGTAACACTAAGGCTGGGCACGATCCCTCGGAACTCGGCGAACTGGAACGGGGCATTCTTTCCATCGTCTGGCGCAAGTCCTCGATTACCGCGGAGCAGGTGCGCGAGGAGCTGGGCCGTCCGCTCAAGGACTCCACCATTCGCACGGTTCTGCGCCGGCTTGAAGAGAAAGGCTACCTGGCGCATTCGGTAGAGAACCGCACCTTCGTTTACCGGCCCGCGGAGACGCGCCAGCGGGTGGCGGGCCGCGCGGCCAAGCGCATTGTGGACTGGTTTTGCGAGGGGTCCGTCGAAGCATTGCTGGTGGGGATGGTGGACTCGAAAGTGCTTGACCGCGCCGAGTTGCAGCGGCTGGCGGAGCGGATCGCCGCTGCCCAGGGAAGCACGTCCACGGGAAAGCGCGGGACCATTCGGGAGAAGGGGGAGAGCCGATGATGCCGGTTTTGATTTCAGTTTTGCTTGAGGCCGCGCTGCGGGCGCTCGTGGTGGCGCTTGCGGTTGGAACCGGATTGCGCCTTTTGCGGGTGAGGAATGTGCTGGCGCAAAAGGTGGCATGGGGACTGGTACTGGCCGCATCTCTGGCCATGCCGGTGGTGATGCGCTGGCCGTGGTTGCCTGCCTCTGCGCAGATTCGATTGACCACGCCTGCTTGGCTCAGGCGTGCCTGGCTGCAGGCAGCGAATTCTTCATTTGCTGAAACCGGCGCGTCTTCCTCCGCCAACACGGCTGTGGCTTTCAATGAAAAGGAGGCTGCGCCTGCTGCTTCAACGCGTTTGCAGTCCTCAGCGGTGCAGGAGCCTGAGCCGGTGGGAGGAAACCGGTATCCCGCGCCGGCTATTTCCAGCGGTGATTACGGTGCGCCGCTTCCTGTTCGATCGGCACAGGCTGTGCCGTCGACGGATATGCGCGGCAAGCTTGCTGGGGTTGGTATCGCCTTGCGGCCCATCCAGCCCGGAATGTTTGCCGCGCTTGCGTATGTCGCAGTCTGCGTTCTGCTGTTGCTGCGGCTGCTCTATGGTGTTGGCGCGGCGGCAAAAATGTGGCTGGCCGCTGAGCCGGTTGCTCGGGACATGTCCGCGAATATCGCGCCGGGCTTGCCTTTGCGATCAAGCGAGGCCGTGTTCTCCCCGGTCACGATTGGTTCGGGGGTGGTTTTGCCCGCGGACTNNTATCTGCAAATGTTGGCCGGCCTCTATGCCGCCGTGTTCTGGTTCAGTCCGCTGGGATGGTGGCTGAAGCGCAAGCTCTCCGATCTGGGCGAGGCCATCAGCGACCGCGCCGGCCTTGAAGAAGCTGCCAGTCGCGCGTCGTACGCCCAGGTTTTGCTTGAATTCGCGGCCATGCCGCGCCCAACCCTGACAGGAGTAGCCATGGCTCGCACCACGAATCTCTCGCATCGCATTGAACGGCTCTTGAATGACAGCATTTTCCGGCAGTCCTTTGCCGCCAGCCGCCGCGCGCTGCTGGTAGGACTGCTGTTTCCGCTGGCGCTGATTGCGGCCACATCCATGGTCCGCGTGGAAGCGGCTGGGCAGGCGTCGCCACCCGCTCCACCTTCGCCGCCTGCACAGGCTCCCGCACCAGCCCCACCGATGCCTCAGGCGCCGCTTACCGGCGTCTCCAATCCGGACCAGGCGCCGCCCGCATTCCCGGCGCCTGCGCCCGCTGCAATGCCCGCTCCGCCCGCCTCGCCTGACGTTGCGCCGGCACCGGCTCCAGCGCCGCCAATGCCGCCAACCGGCCCTTATGGAGAGATTCACGATCAGGCGGACGATCAGGACACGACGGTCACCAATACCAACACCATCGACAAAAATGGGCATTCCCACAGCACCTCGGTAGGTCACGGATACTCGTATTTGTATTCGTCCAATGGAGACGCCTGGGCTCTCGTCACCAGTCTCGACCAGCCCCATGTGTCCCTCAACGGCGATTGGAACGAAGCGACGCGCGCATCGTTCGACAAAGCAACCATGGCGCACGGGAAATTCATCTGGTTCACGCGCAAAGGCAAGTCCTACATTGTGGACGATCCAGCGCTGGTTGCACAGGTTGAGGTCATCTACAAGCCAATGCGGGAGCTTGGCCGCCAGCAGGAAGAGTTGGGACGCCAGCAGGAGAAGCTGGGCCAGGAACAGGAGCAGCTGGCGCGCCAGCAGTCTCAGGCCCGGGTGCCTACGCCCGATATGACCAGGGAGATTGCCCAGGCCGCCAGCGCCATTGCCAAGCTCAAGGCCGAGAAGGACGCGCAGGTGAGCCAGCAGGAGCTTGCGGAAATTCAAGGCAAGCTGGCCGAACTTCAGGGCAGGCTGGGTGAGATTCAGGGGCGCATCGGCGACGCGAGGGGAGTCGTGGGCGAAAAACAGGGCCATCTTGGCGAACTCCAGGGCAACCTGGGAGAACAGCAGGGCCGCCTGGGCGAGCAACAGGGCAAGCTGGCGGAGGAGGCCAACCGCAAAGTCAAGTCCATCATCGACCAGACCCTGAGCAACGGGAAGGCCAAGCCGGTGGAATAGGAGGGCAGTGGTTAGTGGTCAGTGTGCAGTGGGCGGTTGTGGAAGTCGCAGTAGGGCTTGTTTCGCAGAGCCATGGCTTGACACCTGGCTCCGGTGGGCATGATGTGGCGGCACTCGTACGGGATGACAGGCATGGCAAACCCTTCCTACCCCTGCCCCCCCATCCCTGAAAATAAGCGCATTCTTTTCATCGGGTTATGGGGCGGCTTCGCTGTATCT
>PMWR01000109.1 GCA_003166055.1 Acidobacteriaceae bacterium | reverse complement strand
AGTGGTATCCGGAAGGCGCGCGGCTGACGGCGCTCAAGGGCGCAGAGATCTTGTTTTATCCGACGGCGATTGGTTGGCATCCGGCGGAGAAGGACGAGTTTGGCGCGGCGCAATATGACGCGTGGCAGACCATTCAGCGGGCACATGCGATTGCGAACGGCGTGTACGTGGCGGGCGTGAATCGCGTGGGGCTGGAGCATGGCGAGGTCAAATTGCCGCATGGCGATATTTTGGGGAATCGTGCAGGGGGTCCGGGACTGGAGTTCTGGGGCGGAAGCTTTCTGGCCGATCCGTTTGGGCGTGTGATTGCGAAGGCCTCGCACGAGAAGGAAGAGATTCTGATTGGTGAGGTCGACCTGGCGCTGATGGAAGATACGCGGCGCAACTGGCCGTTTCTGCGCGACCGGCGCATTGATGCGTACGGGCCGATTACGCAGCGGTACCTCGATCCGGTGAACGTGTGGACACAGGACGGAGATTCCAAGTAGACATGACGGAGATGTTGGGATCGACGCCGCGCGCGTCAGGATCGACGCCGCGGGCGCTGGACTACAGGATGCCGGCCGAGTGGGATCGGCATGAGGCTACATGGCTGGCCTGGCCGCACAATCCTGAAGACTGGCCGGGGAAGTTTCAGACAATCCCGTGGGTCTATGCGGAGATTGTGCGGCTGCTCGCGGCGCGGGAGCGGGTGCACATTCTTGTCGACGACCGGAAGGCCGAGGCGCGCGCAAAAGGCATTCTGGAGCGGGCTGGGGCGAATCTCGATCAAGTCAACTTTCATGTGTGGCCGACTGACCGCGGGTGGACGCGGGACTCGGGGCCGATTTTTGTGCGCAACGCGGAAGGCCGCGCGGCGGTGACGAATTGGCAATTCAACGCGTGGGCCAAGTATGACGACTGGCAACTCGATGACCAGGTGCCGGGGCGGGTGGCGGAGTTGCTGAGGGTGCCGGAGTGGCAGCCTGCCATTGAGATGGAGAACGGTGAGACGCGGCGCCTGGTGTTGGAGGGCGGGTCGATCGACACTAACGGCGCGGGAATTCTGCTGACCACTGAAGAGTGCCTGCTGAGCGAGGTGCAGCAACGGAATCCGGGTGTGAGCCGCGAGCAACTGGAGCAGGCATTTCACGAGTATTTGGGAATCGAGCAGGTGATCTGGCTGGGGCGCGGTGTGGCCGGCGACGATACGCATGGGCATGTGGACGATATTTCGCGGTTCGTTGGGGCGAAAACGATTGTGACCGCTGTCGAGCCGAATACGAAGGACGCGAATCATGAGCCGCTTGCTGAGAATTTGGAACGGCTGAAGGCGGCGCGGACATTGGATGGGAAGCATTTTGCTTTGGTGGAGCTGCCAATGCCACGGCCGGTGATTTTTCGCGGGCAACGGCTGCCGGCGAGTTACGCGAACTTCTACATTGCGAATGGGCTGGTGCTGGCGCCGACGTTTCACGATGCCAATGACCGCGTGGCGTTGAATATATTGGCGGAGGTTTTTCCCCAGCACGAGGTCATTGGGATTCATAGCGTGGATTTGGTGTGGGGGCTTGGGACGCTGCACTGCATGACACAGCAGCAGCCGGCGGGAGACAAGTCCGAGGTATAATTTGTTTCTCGGAGATTCGCGATGCTTGAACCGAAAAACGTACTTGATCGGGCTCGGCAATACTTGGACGATCTGATTCCAGAATTCGCACAGCTCGATCCCAAAGTTGAGGAGATGAGTCTCACACCCGATTTGCTTGGGAATTCAAGGTGGAGAATTACCTTCTACGCGTATCCGAGGCATGATAGTGAACCCAATTCGCTTGCGGATTTAGTAAGACTGCAGCGAATTGAGAAAGTCGTATCCGTTGCGCCCAACGATGGCTCTCTCATAGCAATTGAGAACGCACCACCTTTTTGAGGCTCTATGGTAAGCGAAGAGCAGCTGTTTTTGCGTTTCAAGGGTAAGGCGATCGTACTTGACTCGAACTTGTTGCTTGTCTTTCTCTCGGGGTTCCTAGGGGCTCGGGTCTTCAAATCGTTCAAAAGAATCAGCCGCTACGAATTCAGCGACTATGAGTTGCTAGTGCGGTTGTTGGGCTCATTTTCGCTATTGCTGATAACACCGCATGTTCTCACTGAGGTGAGCAATCTTGCTGACAGCCTGACTGGCTCTTACAAACGTGACTGGGATGTGAACTTCGCCGCATTAGTGCGATCCGAGAAGACGCGCATCGGAGTACGCGAAAGATGGACCTCCGCAGCGGAACTCTCAGAGCGGGCTGAGTTTTTTCCGTTCGGTATTGCGGACACGGCCATAGCTCAATTGTCGTCCGAGGCCCTCGTCGTGACCGAGGACCATCGCCTCTCCGGTATTCTCAGAAGCCGTGGCCTTCCTGTTCTCAACTTTGACGATCTTCGCAAGCTCAGGCTCTATGGAAACGACTGACCGGGAAGCTATCGATGCGGCCCTTTCCGAAGCTCGCATGGCCGCCGAAGCGGGCGAAGTCCCCATTGGTGCGATCGTCGTGTGCGCCGGAAATATCATCGCGCGCGCGCAGAATCGTGTCTTGCGCGATGTGGACCCGACGGCGCATGCGGAGATTGTGGCTCTTCGCGAGGCGGCTAAGGCGTTGGGGAATTATCGCCTGAATGGTTGCACGCTGTATGTGACGCTGGAGCCGTGCGCGATGTGTGCGGGGGCGATGATTCACGCGCGGCTTGACCGGCTGGTGTTTGCGGCTGCCGATCCGAAGGCGGGGGCGGCGGGGTCGGTATTGGGGGTTGTGAATCATGCGCAGCTTAATCACCAGATGGTGGTGGAGTCGGGGATTCTGGGCGATGAGGCTGCGGAGCTGCTTCGGAGTTTTTTTCGGGAGCGCAGAAAACTCTAACGTCTGGTAAGAGCCTTGATTCGCTCGGCATGTTCAGGCCATTTTTCTGATAACTCGGTATAACTCCCGCTGCGGTAGTCGGCGAAGTCGAAGCCTGGAGTTACTGTGCAGCCTAACAGCGCTACCTGGCCGTCGCCGATGAGGCGCGTGCCTTGCCAGACGCCTGCGGGGACAAC
>PMWR01000553.1 GCA_003166055.1 Acidobacteriaceae bacterium | reverse complement strand
TCTGCCCAACGAACGTCGTCCCGTAGTGCCCAGCGCACTCCACCCCGGCGCCCCAGCCCTCTACTTGCGCGGGGACACCCCCTGATGCGACCGTGTTAGTTGCGACCGTGTTAGAAGGAGAACGTGCCCCTGGATTCCCAAACATCGCCGGGAAAAGCGCTACCCTTCGCAATCTGCGTGCTCGTCTTCCTCTGGGTCGCAACCGTTGCCGCCCAATCTCCGCCCGCTCCCGCCCCTCCGCCCGCCCGCTTCGTCGTCGTCCTTGACGCAGCCCACGGCGGCGACGACACCGGTGCCCATCTCAGCACCGGCCAGCTTGAAAAGGCCTTCACCCTCGCCTTCGGCGTCCGCCTTCGCTCACTCCTCGGCGCGCGCGGCATCCAGGTCGTCACCACACGCGAATCCGACGCCTCCGTCGACCTCAACCGCCGCGCCGAAATCGCCAACCACGCCAACGCCCAGGCCTGCCTCACCCTCCACGCCTCTGACACCGGAACGGGCGTCCATCTCTTCGCCTCCTCGCTTGCCCCCGCCGAACCGGCGCGCTTCGCCGCCTGGAAGACCGCGCAATCCGCCTTCGTCAACCGCAGCCTGGCTCTGGCCGGCGTGCTCAACTCCGCCCTGCTCCACGCGGGATTGAACGTCACCCTCGGCCGCACTGAGCTACCCGGCATCGACAGCATGACCTGCCCCGCCGTCGCCGTTGAAATCGCCCCCGAGCGCGGTCCCGACCACAAAATCACCTCCGCCCTCGACGACCCCGCCTACCAGGCCCGCGTCGCCGAAGCCCTCGCCGCCGCCCTCCTCGAATGGCGTACAGATGCCGTCCGCACGGAGGCCGCCCGACCGTGATCTCCCGCTTCCAGACCATCCTCTTCGCCGTCCTCGTCCTGGCCTCGGCCATCATGGGCTTTGCCCTGTGGCGGCAACTCGAGCGCGCCCACCAGCGCCTGCTCGCCGGGGGCGACTCCGCGCCCACCCAGGCCCCCCAGGTCGCGCCAGCCGAGCAGGCCACCCTCATCGTCGCCAATGACACCGACGGCTCGCTGCTCACTGAAGTCCAGTCCCTGCCTCTGCCCAAAGATCCCGGCGCCCGCGCGCGCGCCGTCCTCGGCAAGCTCCTTGACCTCTACGCCGCACCCGACGCCGCCCATCCCGTCCCCGGCGGTGCCCCCTCTGTCGCCCAGGTCTTCCTCATGCCCGCCCCGTCCCTGACCGCGGCCGAGTCCAAATCAACCGACTCCGGCCCCCAGCTAGCCGTCGTCAACTTCGCCGCCTCCTTTGCCGCCACCCATCCCTCCGGCATTGAAACCGAGACCCTCACCGTGCTCTCCATCTGCGAAACCCTCCACGCCAACTTCCCCCGCATCACCCAGGTCCGCTTCCTCGTAGACGGCCAGCCCCGCTCCACGCTCGCCGGCCACGCCGACCTCAGCCACACCCACCTCGCCAGCGAGCCCCTTTCCTCCGCGGAGCGCCAGCAGTGACCAGTTCCGTAAGCCCCACCATCGGCGTCTTCGATTCCGGATTCGGCGGCCTCACCGTCCTGCGCGCCCTCATCCAGCGCCTCCCGCACGCCCGCTTCACCTTCCTCGGTGACACCGCCCGCCTCCCCTATGGCTCCAAGTCTCGCCGCACCATCGCCCGCTATGCCGCTGAGAGCGCCCAGTTCCTCGTCCGCGACCAAGGCGCTGAATTCCTGGTCATCGCCTGCAACACCGCCAGCGCCCTGGCGCTCGACGCCATTCAGGACGCCGTCCCAGTACCTGTTCTTGGCGTAATCGCCCCCGGCGCCACCGCCGCCCGCGCCGCCTCCCGCACCGGCGACGTCCTGGTCATCGCCACCGACGCCACCGTGCAGAGCCACGCCTACGCCGCCGCCTGCCGCGCCCTCGGCCTTCGCGCCATCGAAAAAGCCTGCCCGCTCCTTGTCCCATTAGTCGAAGAAGGCTGGACCGGCCACCCGGTAACTGCCGAAGTGATCCGCATTTATCTCGATGAGCTTCTCGCGGAGGCCGCCGCCGCAAGCCTCAACCCCGACACCCTCGTCCTCGGCTGTACCCACTACCCGCTCCTGCGTCCGCTGATCGAAGCCGCCGTCCCCGCAGGCATGAAGGTCATCGATTCCGCCGAAGCCACCGCCGAAGCCGCCGTCAACCGCTTCAACGGCCGAGCTGCCGGACCCACCGAGAATGCCGGGTGCCCCATCCTTGACGTGCCTTTTGCGGCAACGGTGGGAGAGCAACCCGCCGACCCGGCCGGCCTCCCGACCCCATCGGCCCAAGTCCGCTGTTTCGCAACAGACTCCACCGACAAATTCGAGCGCCTCGGGTCCGGCTTTTTGGGCCGCCCCACCGGCAAGGTCGAGTTGGTCGACCTCGGCGGCTGATATCCTAGAATCTGCTCGGTCCCGTCCCTGTGTAGGCGCCGATGGAGGATTAAAGCAAGAATGATCAATCTGGCGGGTAAGACGGCCGTGGTCTTCGGGCTGGCCAACAAGCGTTCCATCGCCTGGGGAATCGCCCAAAAACTGCACGAGGCCGGCGCAACCCTGGCCATCTGCTATCAAAACGAACGCATGAAGGCCGAAGCCCAGGACCTGATCGACGATCTCCCCGGCGCAAGCGGCTTCCAGTGCGACGTCTCCAATGACGCCGAAATCGACACCCTCTTCGCCGCCCTCAAAGAGAAATACGGCAAGATCGACACCCTGGTCCACGCCGTCGCCTTCGCCCCTGCCAACGAGCTCCGCGGCGAGTTCATCAACACCAGCCGCGAGGGTTTCCGCACCGCCATGGACGTCAGCGTTTACTCCCTCATCGCCGTCAGCCGTGGCGCCCTCCCACTCATGACCGAGGGCGGCAGCATCATGACCATGAGNNTCCGCCGGCCCCATCAAGACCCTGGCCGCCCGAGGCGTCGGCGACCTCACTGAGATGATGCGAGCCCACGCCGAGCGCGCCCCTCTCCACCGCAACGTAGACCAGCTCGAAGTCGGCGGCGCGGCCTTGTTCCTGGCCAGCGACCTCTCCGCCGCCATCACCGGCGAAACCCTCTACGTCGACTGCGGCTACAACGTCATGGGTTTCTAACTCTCGACTTACTCCACTAAGAATGCAAAGGCCGGCTGGGGATTATCTTCCTGCCGGCCCTTAGTGTTCTAACCTGCCCGAGAAGACTAGCAAGCCGCAGTGACGCTATTTTCCTATCGCATGGATCGTAAGCGAAGAAGCCAGTGCGAGCGGAGAGCGAGCGTCTGCCCCACCGCAGGTGGTTACTTCTGGTGATAGTTCGGGTACAGGGGCTTCACCGGCTCCGGCAGCGGATGCTTTGCCAGCTCCTCAAGCGCCAGCGCAACTGCCTTCTCCAACTGCGGATCGTGCCCCTCGCTCACTGCCTTCGGATCCTGCTCCACCACAAAATCCGGATCCACGCCGTGGTTCTCTACATCCCACTGCCCCTTCGGCGAGAAGAACGCCACGCTCGGCGATGTCACGTGCCCGCCGTCCATCAGCACCGGAATCGCCCCGATGCCGACCAATCCACCCCACGTCCGTTTGCCCACCAGTGGCCCCAGCTTCGCTTGTTTGAACAGCCATGGCAGTGCATCGCCGCCAGACCCGGAGAATTCGTTCGCCAGCATCACCTTTGGCCCATAAACGGCAGCATTGGGCGTGTGTTCGATCTGCCCATAACGCGGCGCCCAATACGACTCGATGTGCCTGCCCAGCACCTCAACAAAGTAATCTGCCACCTGTCCGCCGCCATTAAAGCGCTCGTCGATAATCGCGCCCTGCTTCTCAGTCTGCGCAAAGTAGTAGCGATTGAAGTTCGTGAACCCGGGGCCACCCGTATCCGGCAGATAAACGTACGCCAGCTTCCCACCGGATAGCTCGTCCACCTTGTGTTGGTTGCCCTCGATCCAGTCGATATTGCGCAAAACCGCCTCGCTGGCCACCGGCACAACAGAAATGTCCCGCGCATTTTTTCCATCGGCCGAAGCCACGTGCAGGCTCACCACGTGCCCGGCAGATCCCTCCAATGGCTGCTGAATATCGACCGCCGCCGTAAGGTCTTCCCCATTGATGGCCAGGATGCAATCGCCCACTGAAAGATTCAGTCCCGGCTGTGCCAGCGGAGCCTTTATCTGCGGATTGAAAAGTCCGCCGGTATAAATCTTCGCCAGGCAATAGTGGTTGTCCTTGATGGTGTAATCGGCGCCCAGCAGTCCGCCGGGGACATGTTTGGCCTCCGGAATCGCCCCACCGTTGCCGCGCAGGTGCCCAACGGAAAACGCGCCCAGCATCTCCTGGAAGATGTAATTCAAATCCGCGCGCGAAGCGATGGACGCCACATAGGGTTCAAACCGCTTCTCGTCGGCCACTGTATCGGTTCCGTGAAAATGCGAATCGTAGAAGAACGCCCGCTCGATGCGCCACACCTCGTGGTACATCTGCTGCCACTCCGCTGCCGGATCCACATGAACCTTCAAATCGGCAAACGAGACCGTTCCTTCTCCCGCTTTCACTGGCGCATTTGCCGGCACAATCACCCACGACGGCGGCGGCCCGTTGCCCGGCCCGTCTCCATTGGCTGGATCCGGGTGCGATTGAGACAGCAGCATCTTCTTTCCATCTGCTGAAAGCTCAAAGCTGAGCACTCCCTCGGCGAACTTCTCCGCCTTGCGATCTTCCAGCACCCAGCGGCTCAGCGTTGCCGCACGGCCGGCAAACCGTCCCGACTCCGGCATCTCTGTGAAGTACAAGCTCCCCTTGAGTCCCGTAGCCAGGCTGATGTAAGCCGACGCAGGCAGCGGCAACGCAACGATGCGCGTCTCAATTCCATTGAGGTCCACCTTGATCGGCTTCACCGGCGCGGCAGGCTTGGCCGCCTTTTCGTCGGCGCCTTCTTTTCCGCCTTCATCCCCACCCGGACCGTCGCCCTTCTTCGCGTCGGCCTTCTGCTCCGCGGCGGTTTTTTCATCATCCAGTTCAGGCGCAAGTGGCGAGGCTTGGTCCGCGGCCAGCACTGCCGCATAAATGTTCGACGTCACCTGGTAGAGATCGCTGGTCATGTCCAGCCCATCCGAGGTCGCCCCCGCGTTGGTGCTGGCAATGAAATAAAGGTACTTGCCTTCGCGATCGAACGCCGGCATCCGCACATCCGCCATCTCGCTCGTTACCTGCGTCGACTTGCCGGTTTCAACTGAATACAGATACAGCGAGTGAAGATGGTTCTCCATCGAACGCGGATAAGCAATCCACTTTGAGTCCGGCGACCATGACAGATCAAAGGTTGAATTGGAGAACCCTCCGAAGACATTGTTGTTAAGAATTGTGGTCAGCTTGCCGTTGGTTGTATCCAGCATGTAAATGTGCAGCCGATTGTCGTGGAAAGCAATTTTCTTTGAATCCGGCGACCACACCGGATCGAAGTAATATGCGGGCTCAAACGCCAGCGGAAACTTTTTCACCGGCGCAGCGCCTGAAAGCGAGTTGCCCGTCTGCGGCGCAACATGCAGCGCATACAGACCCGCCTCATCTGAGAAGTATGCAATCGACTGCCCGTCCGGCGACCATGCCGGCGCGCGCTCCATCACGCCGGGTGTATTGGTAACGTCGCGCGTCGGCCCGTGCTTGGCCGCCACCGTCAGAATCTCGCCATGCGCTTCAACCGCCACACGCAGCCCCGTCGGCGAAAGCGAAGTATGGTCAATCTGATCCGCGACGCTCTCGATCCTCGGCCGCACTTCGGGCAAATCGGCGTCGATCTCAATCGGAACCAGGTGCGCCTTGTCCGTCGCCGTATCGAAGAGATAAATCTCGCCAAGCTGGTCGTACACCAGCGTATTCCCGTTGCCCGCCAGGCTGCGAAAATCCGGCCCGCTGTTATGCAGTGCCTCCGTCACACTCTTGGTCGCCGGGTCGTATTTGAATATCCCCGTCGCGCCCTTGCGTCCGGAAAGAAAATACACCTGGTCGCCCACATACACCGGCGAAAAGTCGGAAGAAATCTCGTGCGGAATCTCCACCGAATCAAGTCCCGGCAGCGAAGTGATCCAGATCGTACTAGAGCGCCCTCCGTGATAGTTGCCCCACGACACAAACGATGTGTAATCGAACCCGAACGCCGGCGGAAGCGGCGAATACGCAATATGTCCGCCATCCGCCGAAATCTCTCCCTGGTACGCCATCGGCAACGGCAGCACCCTGGCCACGCCACCCTTCGCAGGAACCTCGTAGAGCTGCGTATACCGGCTCGCCGACTCGCGATTGGAGCGGAACACGATCTGCTTCCCGTCCGGTGTCCAGCCCACCGCAAAATCCGCTGCCGGATGATACGTCACGCGATATGGAACGCCGCCTGTCGTCGGAATCGTGAACACATCCGTATTCCCGTCGTACTCTCCGGTGAACGCAATCGTGCTGCCATCGGGAGAAAACATCGGCGCGGACTCAATCCCCACGCCAACCGTAAGCCGCGTTGCGCGCCCGCCTTCCCGCGGCACCGTCCAAAGATCGCCTGCATAGCCAAAAGCGATCAGGTCCTTGCTCAACGCCGGATGCTGATAGATGTGGGGCTTTGTGGCTGCCCGCATTGCGATGGGGCCAAAGGCAAGAACGGAAAGCAGCATTGCCGCCGCAGCAGTGAGTTTTATCAGGCGCACCGGATCCTCCAAATGTATTGCCGTGAATTCCAGAACATCTTACACGCCTCGCCCGCGGGTTGCTTTTTTTGCCCTGAAAGGAAGCCGATGCACGCCAAGCCTGAATTGCGGCGTAGCCGATCACAAGCACAATCGCTCGCTCAATAACCAATAAGTCGAAGAATCAAAGAGAGTATCGAACCAGAAATGGCTCAGAAGGCTAACGCCGGGGGCACCAGGCCTCGTTTCTGGTATCTGGGAAAGCTGGAGGCCGAAAGCTGAGAGCTGAAAGCTGCTTTCCTACTCCTTCAGCGTCACCGTAATCTTCCGCACATCCCCACCCGCCGAGCTGATCGAGATCTCGCCCGTAGCCTTCTTGCGGATGCTCTTGAACTTNNAACTTCTCGCCCCACTCCACCAGGACCAGCGCATCCGGTCTCAGCAGCTCGTCCAGCCCCAGTGTCTCAAGTTGCCGCTCGCCTTCCAGGCGGTACACATCCAAATGAAAAAGCTTCACCGGCTTCCCATCCAGCGAGCCGTCGTATTCGTGAATCAGCGTAAACGTCGGGCTGGTCACCTCGTCCGCTTCGGCCGCGTCAAGCGCCTGCGCAATCCCCTTCACCAGCGTGGTCTTGCCTGTACCGAGTTCCCCGCGCAAAATCAGCAGTTGCGGCGCCTTGAGCAGCCGCGCCAGCTTGCGGCCCACCTCAATAGTGTCCGCCCCGCTCTGTGTCGTGAACTCCTGTATCCGGCCTTCGGCGGGCGGTGTGGCATTGCTCATTTCCGAACCTCACCGGGGGCTTCTCGGTGCAATGCCCCCTGCAACCAAACATACCCTTTCGACCCGCGCGATTGAAAGCGAAAAGCCCGTGAAAGTTGTTGAAGACTGTCCGTAGCCAGCAATGTGTGCTCATCTGCCGCACGCACCGCCATATCCGCGGCCAGTCCGTGCAGATAAACCGCCGCCTCCACTGCCCGCGCCACATCGTTTGGGTACTGCGCCAGCATCCCCGCTACCAGGCCCGTTAAGAGGTCGCCGCTGCCGCCCTTCGCCATTCCGGGATTTCCAGTTGTATTCACCGCAACGCGCCCATCGGGATGCGCAATCAGCGTTCGTGCGCCCTTCAGCACCAGCGTCACTCCGGTTCGCTTCACAAAATCGCGCGCCACCTCGAGCCGGTTCGCCTGCACTTCGGCAATTGAAATTCCGGCGAGCCGCGCCATCTCGCCCGGATGCGGCGTAACCACCACCGTGCGCCCCTTGGCCAGCTTCACCAGCAGCAACGGCTTGCCAGCCAGAATATTCAAGGCATCCGCGTCAATCACCACCGGCATCTTCGTCGCCCACAGCAACGCAATGGTGAATCTGGCTGTCTCCGGCCCCTGCCCCAACCCGGGCCCGATCGCCATCACCGTCTTGCCGGCGGTCAACGCATCCACAAATGCCTGCGACACCAGGGACGGCCCCCCGCGCTTTGAATCCGCATTGCCTTCGAACTCCGGCGCCAGGCTCCCCTCCGCAACATGACCCGAGGGCGTCGCCGCCAGCGGAAACGTCATCAGTTCAGGCGCAATCGCCGCCACCAACCCCAAGATCGGCGCGGGAACCGCCGCGGTCACCAGTCCGGCCCCTGCCCGCAGCGCCCCCAGTGACGTCATCGACGGCGCACCCGACCTGCCCACCGAACCGCCCACCACCAGCACATGCCCAAAATTGCCTTTGTTCGCCGCTGCCGCCCTCGGCCTCTGCACCAGTTCCATCGCCGAGCCTGCCCAATCCAGCCTCAGCTTCGACTTGATCGCCTCTTCCGGCGAACCGATCGGCGCAACCACCACCGGCTGATCCCACCGCCTGGTCAGTTGGCCAAAAACATGCGCCGGCTTGGGCGAAGTAAAAGTGATCACCGCATCCGCATCGAAAGCAGGCCCAGCCGCCGCAGCCGAAGTCGAATCCGCCTCCCAACCGGAAGGCAAATCCACCGCCAACATCGAGGCCTTCGAAGTCTTCACCCACTCCAGTGCCGCCAGCGCCAACCCTTTCAGCGGCGCCTTGAAACCCGTCCCCACCACCGCATCCACAATAAGGTCGGCGATCAACGCATCGTTGTGGGTAGCCAAATCCTGCGCCGTCTCGACGACCCGCACCGTTCCCGGCGCGGCGCTCGCCAGCAGTTCGCCCCACGCCACGGTCACATCGGCGCCAAACCCTTCTGGAGCACCCAGCAGCAGCGTCGTCACCTGCAGCCCGGCCTCAGCCAGCAGACGCGCCGCCATCATGCCGTCGCCGCCGTTATTGCCTCTGCCACACAAAACGGTCACCCGCTTCGCATGCGGGAACTGCTCCCGCGCCAGCGCCGCGACCGCCCCCGCCGCCGCGCGCATCAGCTCAAGCGACGGCACGCTGAACCGCTCCGTCGCCCGATCACAAGCCTGCATCTCCGCAGCGGAAAGAATGACCATCGCATTCATAGTAGTGCATCGAGTGACCCACCAAGCGTTACGGCCGTTTCAGAATTCGATCCTCGCCTGAAACGCAATCATGCGCGGCGAGCTGTCTCCGCCCAACCCCACGCCCAGCAACCCCGTCGGCGGAGAGATCGTGCTCTCCAGGGTGCCGAACTTGGCCGGAACAAAGACTCCCGGTACGCCTGCCTCCACATTGCTGGGCAGTGCGAAATTCGGATGATTGAACGCGTTGAACATCTGCGTATCGAAGCGCAGACACATCCCTTCCCTGAGCGGAAACCGCTTGGTCAAATAAATATCGGAGTAAGTAAAGTGAGGCCCGCGCACCGTATTCCGCCCCGAGTCTCCAAACTGACAAGTGGCCGCGGTGTCGCCCCCCGTGCAACCGCCTGTCGTGGGATCCACCACGGAAACAAACGCCTCCGGATTCAGCCATTGCTTCGTCCCCGCCAAGGTAACTCCGGAGTAGGCCGTCTTCCGGTATATCGGGACTCCCGCCACCCGCCTCGCAAACTGCGGCCCGCTGCCTTGAAAAATACCGTTGCCGTTTGCCGTGTATGGCTGGCTTAACACCGTGAATGGCAGACCCGAGTGGAGAAACGCCGTCTCTGAAAACGACCATCCGCCGAGCACCGCCCGCATCGCCGCATGATTTGACCGGAACGGGATCTGATAGATCCCAAACACGGAAATGTTATGCCGCACGTCATAGTCGCAGTCTCCATACTGGCGGCTCAACTCTCCCGGCAGCGGCGAAAGAATGCCCTGTGCCGAAAACGAAAGCAGCCCTCCATTCGACACCTCGTCCAGGCAATGACTCAGCGTGTAGTTACCTCGCAACGTCAATCCGCCGAACTGTTCCGTCAGACCTGCCTGCAATCCTGAATAACTGCTGTTTGCCTCCGTTTGAAACTCGTTCACGCTGCCGAACCGCTGATCGAGTGGCTTCTGATAAGGGAACGGCGCAAAGCATCCCTCGCATACCGTCTGGTAGCCGTTCAACTCCACCTGGTAGGGCTCATGAACGCCGCGCGTACCAACATAATCGGCTCGTATCGCGCCATACGTCCCCGCCTGCCGCTCGATCCCGAAGTTATATTGATAGTAATAAGGTGTCTTCAGCGTCCCGCTCTGAAAAGTGTTCAAGCCCACCGCCAGCGGACACGTCGCAGCCCCCGCCGCAATCCCCGCGCACGGCGCCCCGCCTGAGTTGAATACCGTCTGAAAGCTTGCTTCCGCGCTCGCCGTCGCATCCACGGCGCTTCCGTTCACCCCCGGCGCAATCCCCACGCCTCCCGCCTGCCCGCCCATTCCTCCCACAAACGTCGGCGCATAGGGAGCATTGGTCGCCGCAAGGTCGGCAACCTGCGCCGGAATAATGTCGTTGAATACGCCAAACCCGGCATGTACAACAGTCCCGCGCGCCACTTCGTAGGCCGCCGAAACACGCGGTTGCCAAACCAGTAACGGCGTACCCGGAAACAACTCCCGAACCTTTGTCTGAATCACCTGATCGAGCGGCTCACTCATGTCGTGCGGAATATCGAGAAACGANNGAGTCCATCGCGTACATGTCCAGATTGCCTGCTGCTACTCGCTCCTTGAGCGAAACCGGAAACGTCTGGCTCGCCGTGTACGCCGCGCCATAGGTGAACTGCGCCAGGTCGTTATACACGACAGTAGGCACAATCCCTTCCCCGAGATCGTAGTCGCTCACATCGATTCGCCGCGTATTCACGCCGAATTTGTAGGTATTTCTTCCCCGCGTCCAGATCAGGTTGTCGTTGATCTGCCACTGGGTCACTTTGCGGCCCTGCGGATAAGTATTGTCATTCCCTCCGATCGTCGTGAAGGGTGCATTATTCGTGCCCGCCGTCAGCACAATAGGAAACGCCTGCCGCACCTGCGCAAAATTATTCGGCTCAAAAATGCTCGCATACCAACTCGCACCGGGATTGAACTGATTCACAAGATTCGGAGTGAAGACATGCGTGTACCCAACAACCAGCGTGCGTTGCGGCTGCGGTGAATACGAATCGAACATCGCATTGATCGGATCGGTATACGCTGCCTGCAGTCCCGTGTCTTGCTGAAAGCGGTACCAGACGCTGTCGTTCCGATTGATCGTGTGGTCGATCTTCACCACCAGGAGATTCTCCCTGTCGCTGTTCGTCAGCGACACCTGCCTCTGATTCGCACAGCCGCTTCCATTGAATAAATTGCCGCTGGTCTGCGTTCCGGGAAGCAATACCCCGCTGGCGTCCAGTGGGCAGGAATTCACCGCAACCGGCGTTCCGTCCGTGTTGCTGTAAAGCTTGAACATCGATTGGTAGAAGCCAACCTCCCCCGGCTCGGCCGGCAGCGCGGTTCCCGTGATCGGATCGGTTCCGCCCTGCGCCAGTTGCCCCAGTACATATTGCTGATAAGCCGGCGTCGGCGCCACTGTCTGCGAAACCAGCGGCAGCGCAATCCGGATCCCCTCGTAGTGCGCAAAGAAGAACAGCTTGTCCTTCCTCGCCGGCCCGCCCACGCTCACCCCAAACTCGTTCACCGTCGACCGCGGCTTTTTCGCAATGCTGTCCGCCGTGTCGTTCGCATGAAGAAAATAGTCCTCCGCATTCAGCAGAGATCCGTTCCATAACTCGTATAAGTCGCCGTGAAACCGGTTCGTTCCCGATTTAGTGAAGTAGTTCACCTGCGACGCGCCATATCTCCCCTGGTCCACTGAGTATGAGTTTGTATTGACTGTTGCTTCCTGCACCGCGTCCAGCCCAATCACCAGGTTCGTCGACAATCCAATATTCAGCCCAAGCCACGGATCGTTGCTGTCGTATCCATCCAGGATGTAGCCATTCGATGTCGCCGGCAGTCCGTTGAATTCAACATTTCCGTAACCACCGGCGGCCTTGGCGTCGTTCGATGAGCCCGCCGTATTCATCAACGCTCCCGGTGCAAACTGCGCAATGAATGTCAGATCCTGCCCCGGATTCGGAAGACTTGCAATCGTCTTGCTTTCAAGCGTCGTCGTGGTATTCGGGTTCTCAAGGCTGAGCATGGCCTGCTGCGCCTTTACTTCCACCGTCTGCGTTGCGGGAGAAACGGAAAGACTCAGGTTCAACGTCACCGTCCGCCCCACCCCAACCTCAACCGGCCGCGATGTCTCTTCCGCAAACCCGTGCGCCTGCACTGTCACGGTGTAATTCCCGGGATTCACCTGCGAAAACAAAAACCTCCCGTCGCCGTTGGTTTCTCCCGTGCGCGTGGCCATCGTTTCCACATCGGTCGCAGTCACCGTCGCATGGGCTAGCACCGCCCCGCTTGAGTCCTCCACTGTGCCTGAAATTGCGCTCGATGTCCCGCTTTGCGCTGCCAATAATTCCGTATTAACTATGGTTAACATCGAAAAACAGAGAAAAAAATAGCGGGTCGTTCGATTAGCTGTCATACCAAACCTCCGAGGGGAAACGGGGGCAGTTAGTTGCCCTTGAACATCAGCACCAGAAACCACGCGTTCAATCCAGCAATCAGCGCGGCCGTAAACCACGCCAGCCCCTGCAGCCAGGGACCGTTCACAAACTCGCCCATCTTCTTCCGGCTGCCCGTGAACATCACCAGCGGGACCACCGCAAAGCTCAATTGCAGCGACAGAATCACCTGGCTCAGCAACAGCAGCTTCTCCGTGCCCCGCTCGCCGGTAATCGCCACCACGATGATCGTTGGAATAATCGCCAGCGAGCGCGTAATCATGCGCCGCAGCCACGGCGACACCTTCAGATGGATGAAGCCCTCCATCACGATCTGCCCTGCCAGCGTGCCGGTAATCGACGAGTTCTGTCCGCTTGCCAGCAGCGCAATCGCAAAGATCGTGCTCGCCCCCGCCACGCCCACCAGCGGGCTCAGCAGCTTATACGCATCCTGAATCGCCGCGACCTCAAAGTGTCCGCTGCGATAAAAAACCGCCGCCGCCACCACCACAATCGCCGCATTCACAAACAGCGCCACCGTCAGCGCCAGCGCCGAATCGATATTCGCCATCCATATCGCCTCGCGCTTGCCATCCGGCGTGCGCTTGTAATTCCTGCTCTGCACAATCGACGAGTGCAGATACAGGTTGTGCGGCATCACGGTCGCCCCCAGCATGCCGATCGCGATGTACAGCATCGTCGGATTCGTAATAATCGACGTCGATGGAATGAACAGGTTGCGCAAGGCCGTCCCGTACTCCGGCCGCGACAAAATCAACTGCACGCCAAACATGGCAATGATGGTCCCAATCAGCGCCATCACCAGCGCTTCCACATACCGAAAACCCCAGCGCTGCAAGAGCAGGATCAGCAGCACATCAAGCCCCGTGATCAGCACGCCATAAAACAGAGGAATGTGAAACAGAAGATTCAGCGCAATCGCCGAACCGATCACCTCGGCCAGGTCGCAGGCGGCAATCGCAATCTCCGCGCCAATCCACAATCCGAAGCTGACCCACCGCCCGTAGCTCTCGCGGCAAATCTGCGCCAGATCCCGCTCCGTGGCCACGCCCAGTTTCAGGCTCAGGCTCTGCAGCAGAATCGCCATCAGGTTGGAGATCATGATCACCGACAGCAGCGTGTAGCCAAACTGCGACCCGCCAGCAATGTCGGTGGCCCAGTTGCCGGGGTCCATGTAGCCCACGGAAATCAGGAATCCGGGCCCCAGAAAGCCCAGAAGCCGCCGCCAACTGACATGCGACTTCGAGATGCTCACACTGGAGTGCACCTCCGGCAGGGAGGGCTCGGGGGGAGCGACTGAGCGTATGAATTGAGTCGACATGGTTTCTTGGGGAAGAGACCGCGTGCGTCCCTCAACTCAAGTATGCCACAGGTTGTTAATTATGGTTAATGAATTTCATTATATGAAATTACGATGAAATCGCATGCAATTCTCGGAACCGGGAAACTTCCTGTCCCAATTCTCGAAGTTGAGCCGCGTGCCACCCATCCTGGTTGTTACATGCCAACCTTGCGGTCAGCTACGCTCCCCCTTCGAGGACTTTGGGAACATCGATGCCGAGAGCTGTGGCGAGGTCGTGCTGGTGGTTCTGCTCCTGGGCTATGATTTTGCGGAGTTGCTCCGCGAGCGCGTAGTGGCCGAGGGCCTCGGCTTGTTTGACCCGCTGGCGGTAGTTTTTGATGGTTTCGGTTTCGTTGTCCAGGTCGAAGCGAAGCATGTCTTCCGGTTTCTTCGACAGCTTTACCGGTTTTGGGGTGGCCGTCGGTTCACCGCCTAAGTAGTCAATCTGATCGGCGAGGATGAGGGCGTGTTGCAATTCCTCGGCGGCATGGAGTTTGAGTTCCGCGGCGATGTTCATCCATTGGGCGCCGGTGAGGACACTGCTGTAGACCGTGTAGGCGATGATGGCCTGGTATTCGCGGGATAAGTCTTCATTCAATGCGTCGACCAATTCCTCGATGGCCGCGCCGGCTTTGCTTTTTTTCTTTCCAGTCATGATCTCTCTCTTTCAAATCTCACAAGCTTGGATGCGGGGATTCCTGTGTTGGCGTATTCAGTTCACCATGCCTGCCAGCGCCGTCGACGGTCAATTTTGCACACACGGCTGACTAAGAGAAGTTCTAATCGACCGTCGTATGAGAGGCAATCCGGAAGTTACTCGCTCGTCAACAGCCGCCCGCAGGCAAAATCTATGCGCCCTCCGGCCTAAGCCAAACCGCCTCTGCCGCCGGCCTTCCCAGGATCGAATGCTGCACGACTCCGTCCCCAGGTATATCAATCGAAACCGTCTGGTCGTAATTCTGGCTCACCACTTTCAGCTTCTGGCTGGGCCCAATTCCCGTCCGGTGCAGAAAAAGCAGCAGTTTTGGGTCGCGCTCATGCAGGCTGGTGACGATGTAGCTTTGTCCCTCACGCGCCTCAGACAGCGGAACCTCGCCACGCCGTTTTCGCACTGCCGGGCTCTCCGGCAGCACCGCGTTCCCATGTGGACAAGCCCCGCCCTCACCCAGTTTCTCCCTCAGCTTGGCCTCGAACGCCGGCGAAACCGCATGCTCCAGCCGCTCGGCCTCCTCGTGGATCTCGTACCACTCCATCCCAAAGACCTCGTTGAGCATGCGCTCGATCAGGTGATGGCGCAGCGCCGTCCGATAGGCCGTTTCGCGTCCCGCCGCGGTCAGTCGCACAATCCCGTCGGCGCCCACCGCGGCAAAGCCGTCCCGCTTCAGCCGCTTCAGCGCCATGGTCACTGCCGGCGCCGAAACCTCAAGCCAATGCGCCAGCAGCGCCGGAATCACCTCGCGCCCCTCGGCCTCAGCCTCGAGAAT
>PMWR01000635.1 GCA_003166055.1 Acidobacteriaceae bacterium | reverse complement strand
TGTTAACAGGACTGCGGGTCGTTTCATATAGCAGTTCAACCGTGGAAGAGAAGCTGGCATTTAGAGCCTTGAATCCCCGTGGCAAAGCGCAAGTCCATTTACAGGTCCAACAAGGATTCCCTACACCTCTTATCAATGAGTTGGAGTGCCACCAGAGCTCTATAACTTGTTGAAAATACTTAGATTGTCGCTCTGATAATCCAGGAGTCGCTAGTTCAAATGCCCCATGGCCATCCGAGTTCTTTATCGATTTTGCGGTCTAAGGGCGGTTTTCGGTCTCCCCAAGGCTCCGTATTGACTTCTACGCATTCTCGGTACAACGTACGTACAATTGAATCCTGAGAAAGAGTGGCCTTTAGNNAGTTCTGGACCAGGGGGTCGGAGGTTCAAATCCTCTCTCCCTGGCGGTTGAAACGTTAACTGGGCGACGTACTTCTCACACTCGCCTAGCTGTACCCTGCTTGGGTCGGATACCACAAATGCCACACCTCGGTACTGGACCACGTGACCAAAATGTGACCAACTCAGGAGTAATCGTTACAACAATGAACAACTTGCAAGTACTTCAGTCACACCGTGCCGTGCGGGGCTTGTGGCTATAATATCATTATTATGAATGACTTGTAGCCAGTTTCTCTGTGCGCTAAGGTTGGACTCATAATCCCTTGGTTGCCTGAAGTCACTGTTTGCAGTGGGATCATCACTCTCATTTAGTCTTTCCCTCTGCTGTCTGGTTAGAAGCCTGACCATCCGGCGCTGCACAGGCCCCAACCTGCATGCAATCGATACGACGAAGAATGAACTGGTAGGGAACTAGCGTTTTGCTAGAGCGACTTCGCGGTTATCGCACCAGCAGAAATTCTATCTAGCGCCTGGCGTCAGCCATCTCCCCCGGTTGGGAATCGCTCTCCGAATGCAGAAACGCCGCGATCTCAAGGGGGACGATGCCGTAGCCTAACTGCTCGGCATCGTGCTTGACTCGATCGAGTTCCGGCATGGCGGATTTCCCGTCCTCGCGCACATGCAGTTCCGCCAGGGCCAGCCGCGATTCCATCCCCGGGTAAACTTGATTGTTCTCGTGACTCATCTTCAATGAGCGCTGGAAATCGGTATTCGCCCTGGAGTACTCATGGCTGAATAGGTACACATAGCCGCGCTGCAATATCATTTTCTGCAGAAAATATCTGGGCAAGGGGGCTTCTCCCCGTGCAAACACTTGCTGAATTACCTGATTCGCTTCCTTCAATTTGCCTTGCCGAGCTACCGCTTCAGCCAAATCCGTGTAGGCAGCCGGGTCACCGGAGGTCCCGACGCGCGCAACGGTCCTGCTCAAGTCAATGTTCTGCCTTGCCAAAACCTCAGCTTTCACCGGATTTCGCACCATTTCGAGACGAATGATATCCGAGCGCACCTCGTAGATTTGCATTCTTCGGCCAATTGCGTTCATGCTGGCAAGAGATTGATCAAGGATGAGCGCAGCCTGGTCGAGTTTTCCTTCCCGGAATAGGATCCCCGCAAGACCTTCCCGGTCGATGGCGACCCGATCCTGCTGTCCCAGGGCTTCATAGTCCTGAAGTGACTGCATAAAGTCTCGCTTGGCATCCTGATCCTTGCCCTGGCATGTCGCCACGCCGCCGAGATCCTGCAAGCGGTTGGCAACTCTGCTCTTGTCGCTGACGGCTTCGCTTAAAGCCATTGCCTTGAGGTAGTAGGCCTTTGCCTCTTCGAAATGCATGCGGCTCCCGGCAACATCTCCGAAGAGACTGAGGATATTGCCTTCTTCCGCGACGTTTTGCGTTTCCTGGTAAATGGCCTGAGCCTGACTGAAGAGCTTCAAGGCCGGGGCGAAATCTCCGCCATTTGGCGGATCGACGTACATGCGAACGGTGCCCAGGAGGGTGAGAGAATAGGCGATACCTCCCTGGTCGCCGATGGATTTGCTCAGGCTCATCGCTTGCTGAAGAAGTTGCGTGGCGGTGGGCGCATCGTCTTTGTTAAACGCCAGCAACGCCTGGTGATCCAAGGCATCGGCCATGCCCCGCCGATCGCCGATCGATTCATATTTCTTCCCTGCCAATCGCCACAAGCGCAGTGCTTCATCCCAATTGTCCAATTTGTCATCCGCGTTGGCCTGACTCATGAGCGCATCGGCCACCATCAGGTCTGAACCTTGCGCCTGGGCGCGACCTTCGGCGCGAATGCCGGCCGCAAGCTCCCCTCGAAAATCACAGATTGCGGAATCGGCAGAGGCCTCCGCCAAGTCGACCTGTGGACTTGTCTGGGCAGCCACATTCCTGTCCCGCAGAGTACGCAAGGTTGCAAGGGCAAGCTGACCGTTGCTTGCATGGATCTGAGCCTTGGCGAGTTTGAGACCGTAGGCCACGTTCTCCGGATCCAGCTGAAACAGCCTTGCATACGCACCCACCGCAGCCGGCCAGTCATTCCGGGCCTCAGCAGCCAGGCCCTCGTACTCAGCCTGTTGCTCGGGAGAGAGATTCTTTGCCAGGTTCCTGGCGAGCAAAGCCTCATCCTGGCTTCGCTCCTCGTATCCGATTTCGGCCCAGGCGTCGGAAAGGGCGGCATGCGTGGCAGCGTGGAGAGGCTCAATCTGGGCGGCTTCGGTGAGCAGCGCACTTGCCTCCTGGGGCTCAAAGTGCTGCAGGGCCGAAGTCCCCTCCGTATAGAGACGAGCGGCCGTAAGACTCACCGGGAGCGTAGCCCGGAGATAGCTCATCGATTGGCTTGAAAGCTGCTTCAGCCCAAGTTTTCCGCGCAGCGAGTCGCCCGCATTCACGACCAGTTGAGAGATATCGCCTTGGGGTCCGATCACTGTGAGGGAGTCAGCGCTCTTCTGGTCCCGCATGTTTTTCAGGCAGACATCCAGGCGCCAACGCTCTCCTGAATCGCCATTCTTCATTGCGGAAAAGTCTCCATAGACAACCATGTCCGCGTTGAATGCCCGGCGCGCCGTTTCGAGCACGCGCGGGGGCAAGTCACCACAGCCATTCCCGCCCGCTCGCTCGATCAGAGTGGGACTTTCGCCGCCCTGAACGATCTCGAGTTCGCCACCCGCGCCAAGGTCGTTCGAGAGCCATTCGGCAACCGAATGCGAAATCCATGCGTCCTCGGTAGAGGCCGCCGTATCTCGAATTCCCAGAATCAACACTACGGGGCGGCTGCGAGCAGCGGCGCCGGTTTTGCCGTGCAGCCACCAGGCAAGCAAAGACGCCGCCACAATCAGGCATGCGGCAGCGGCGATTTCGCTGACTGCGAACAGGCGCATGAAACGCGCGCTCTTTGAACGAGGAGCAGAGTGCGGTTGTTGCTGAACCCCGGAGATGCCCGTCACCAGATCCGGCGCCGGTGATGGAAGCTCGTTCGCACGCGGTTCAGTTACGCCGCCCTCGGATATGCCGGAAGACTCGATAGTCACTTTGTCCAGGAATCGGTAGCCGCGCCCCTTGAGAGTTTCAATGTGGCGCGGCTTCACCGCATCGTCGTTCAGGCTGGCGCGCAGCTTGGCAACGGCTTTGTCGAGCCTCCGGTCGAAGTTTCCCTCGACCTCTCCCGGCCAAAGCGCCGCGATGATTTCTTCCCGCGAGACCAGATCCCCCTGAGCCTCGATCAGCATTTCGAGCACCCGGGCCGGTTGGCTTTCCAGGCGCAAGCGTATCCCATTCCGAGAGAGTTCACCCGTTCTGGGGGCGAATTCATAGGAGGAGAACCGGGCTCGCGCGCTGCCATTCGACATTGCAGCCATCCTGGGGTCAGTTTTTCAAGCGGGGAAATTGGCGATTCATTATTTCAAAGAGGTTATTGCTTGTCAACAACTTGGACGGGAAGGTTCCGGGAAGGTTTTATGGGGTTGCACGGCGCATCGGAATTTGCGAAAAGAGTGGCTAACTGTTTCCCCGTTGAGATGTTCCTGGGCAGCGCGAACCCCGAAGCCGTCGGGAAATCCGATGAACATTCCGCTCTTGACCTTTGCCCCCCAGAGAGTGGTTCCCGGTTCGCGCTCGCCGTTCATTCAAGGTTCATGGAGAGGTCCAATGGAAAACTTCGCTTCCAACTGCTTGCGTCCGTCCCGGCAATTGCCGACGCCGGTTCGCCTGTTTCTCCAGGTTGGCGTGGCCATGCTTTGCGTGCTGATGCCTGCCGCGGCCTTTGGCCAGGTAACTGTCAGCACCCAGCCCGGCGAGTGGACCTGGGCGGGGGGAAATACCCACGGCTCCGGAGCCGTGTGGGGCACACTAGGAACGCCGGCGGCCGCGAACATTCCTGGAGATCGACAGAACGCAGCCCAATGGACCGATTCCAGCGGCAATTTCTGGCTCTTTGGAGGTAATGGCTCCGATTCTTTAAACAATTGGGGCTATCTGAACGACCTTTGGGAATACAACCTGGCCACCAACGAATGGGAGTGGGTGAGCGGGAGCAGCACCATCAACTGCGTTGCAGCTGGATGCTTCAACCCCGGAGTGTATGGGGCTCAGGGAACGCCGTCTGCCGGAAGTATTCCTGGAAGCCGCCAAGATGCACCAACGTGGATCGACAGCAGCGGCAACCTGTGGCTCCTTGGCGGAATGGGCTACGATGCCGGCGGCACCTTCGGCAATCTCAACGACCTGTGGGAGTTCAATCCGACCACGAAACTGTGGACGTGGATGGGCGGAAGTTCGCTGCAGAGCGGCGCACAGCCCGGTGTCTACGGCACGTTGGGTACCGCTGCGCCCGGAAACATGCCGGGAGGCCGCAGCAGCGCCGCCAGTTGGACTGACAACCAGGGCAATTTCTGGCTATTCGGCGGCAGTGGCTACGATTCCAAGGGCACCAATGGCACCCTCAACGATGTTTGGGAATTCAATCCTTCCACGAACCAATGGACATGGATGGGCGGAAGCAACATTGTCTGGATGTCGGGGATCTATGGCTCCCTGGGAACGCCTGCGGCTGGGAATATTCCCGGAGCACGGACTTACTCGTTGACCTGGACTGACGGCGCCGGCAACTTCTGGCTGTTTGGCGGCGATGGGTTCGACGGCAATTACAGCTTCGGCCGTCTCAACGACCTTTGGCAGTTCAACCCCTCCACGAATCAGTGGACGTGGATGAGCGGAAGCGCAAGGATTGGCAGCACCTGCCAGAGCGCGGGGAGCTACACCTGCGGTCAAGTTGGCGTTTACGGTACGCTTGGAACCCCTGCACCAGGAAACATGCCGGGAAGCCGCGCAAACTCGGCCGAATGGACTGACAGCACCGGCAACCTATGGCTCTTTGGCGGCACTGGATACGACTCCACGGGAACCTATGGCGATCTGAATGAGCTCTGGGTGTTCGTTCCATTTACCCGACAGTGGGGATGGATGGGAGGCAGCAATACTGTTGGCGTTAACGGCGGCCAGCCGGGAATATACGGCACATTGGGTATGCCCGCAGCTGGGAACATCCCCGGAGGACGGGCTGACGCCGAATATTGGACAGACATGAGCGGCAACTTCTGGATGATGGGCGGCTGCGGCTTCAACATCAGCGATGTTCCAGANNACCCTCAGCCTGGCGCCGGGTAACTACGACGCCGTGCAGGCGCTGACGATCGACGATGCAACCTCGGGTGCAACCATCTACTACACCGATAACGGAACCGCGCCCAATATCAACTCACTGGTTTATAGCGGCGCGATCACAATCTCGTCGCCGGAGACGATTGAAGCGATTGCGGTTGCCGGCAGCTACTCGAACAGCGGTTTGGCTACTGCGACGTATAACGTAGTTTTGCCGGCAGCGGCCACTCCCAGCTTCAGTGTTGCGCAGGGAAGCTATGCTTCGGCGCAGACGGTGACCATCTCTGACGCTACAAGCGGCGCAACCATTTACTACACCACGGATGGAAGCACGCCGACTACAAGCTCGAGTGTTTATAGTGCTCCTCTGGTTGTCTCGTCGACGGAGATAGTCGAGGCGGTTGCTGTTGCGGAAGGCTACACTCCGAGCGCTGTTGCTACGGCCACTTACGCGATCTCAGGATCAGGCTCCGTGCCGGTCTATCCTCCCGCGGGCGACATGGTCCTGGTGAGCCAGGTGAATTGGCTTACTCCTCTGGGCGGCGTTGGCGCCGAGAGCGCATATGGCGGTACCCTCCCTCCCGAGGCCTCGGCAGCAACCAGCATGGCAGTCAATAGCGACGGCAATGTCCTGGTGAGCAATGCGTGGGGCAACCAGATCCTGATGTTGAACGGACAGACGGGCGCGGTGACGGTCCTTGGCTCGTACAACAGCAATCCGGGCCCGGTTACCATTGACAGCCAGAACAACCTCTACATTGGTGGGTTGTACTCTCCGGTCGTCGTGAAGGTGCCTTATAACGGCGGCGCCTATGCGCCGATTGTCGCTCCCAACCTGACTAACTCGGGCGTGCTTCTGACTCCGGCACCGTGCACGGGCAACGACACGCAGGAGTGCGCATTCAACTGGAATAGCGGGCGCACCAGCAATTTCCTCATGAACGCCGCGGACAATGGCTGGTTTGGCGTTGTATCGATGGCGTTTGACGCGACAGGCAACTTCTTTTACGGATTAACGAGCTATAGCAATCTGCCCAATGCCATCCAGGAGTGCAGCGTGGCCTGCCAGAGCGGTAGCGTGGGCCCCGTGGTTCTCTACCAGGAACCGACCTCCTCGACGACGGTGCAACTGAATGTAGGCGCACTGGCGATTGATCCGCAAGGAAACCTGTTCTTCACCGACTCAGCTCTTGATTCCACTGGCACCGAAGAGAGCGACTCTTCCAACCTCAACGAGTTGCCAAAAAGCACGTCGGCGGGGTTTGGAGGCGTGACGAC
>PMWR01000280.1 GCA_003166055.1 Acidobacteriaceae bacterium | reverse complement strand
GGATAGGGCAGCATCTCCAGCACGTAATACTTGGGTTTGCCGCAGGAAACGGGCTCGGCAGCATAAAGCGCGGGGTCGGCCGCCCACCGCTGCTGCCATTTTGGCTCAATCGCCGCCGGATCGTATTTGATTTCTTTCTCTTCCGCCATCACCTATTCAGTGTAAACGGGGCGGCGCAGCAAACTCCAAAGCTGAGAGCGACGGCCTCATCGGCGACGGGGCACTGGACGGATCCGATCCAAGTCTCCAGAATGGACCCATCATGTCCAAACTCCGCATCGTGCTCGTAGCTGTTTTCGGAACTGTGCTCGTGGCTCCCGCGTGGGCGGGGCATACACTGGCCCCACAGGAGAAGAGGGTCCTCGCGGTGTGGCTTGCGCAACACCCGAGTTTCCGTGCCGCGACCAACCAGGACTGTAGCTGCGCGGAAGACATCCAGGAAATGAAGGCGGGCGACGGCGGCGTTTGGCGTCCAGTTCCGGATTACCATCCCTATGTCGCGACGGGGGATTTCAATGGCGATGGAATCCGCGATTTCGCTGTCGCTGTCATCGAACGCACAAAATCAGTTCATCCATTTACGTTGCTCGTCTTTAACGGACCGTTCGACTCAGATGGGTCGCGGCCCGCATTTATCGAGAAGGACCTCGATCTTCGTTACATGGGCCTCTCCTTCGGGCCTCCAAGACCAAAACCCTATCGCCTCATCGTTGGACGATTTGGATCCGACAATACGTCCATACTGATTCCAAGTGGCACGGGATATCAACTTAAGTGATTTGAAGCAAACATTAGCTCATTCGCTTGGCAGCAAAGACCGAAGCCAGTCGGGAGTGGCGCCGTGCAGTTCGATTCCCTGCCCGTTCTCTACCGTGGCGATCAAGTAGTATCCCCGGTCCAGGTCGGTGTGATCGTAGACCCACACGTTGGAAAGCTCTCCCAACGCCCGTTTCAGGTTCTTCATGGTGCGGGGAAATCGCTCGAACAGCTTCCTGGCTGGAACGTCATGTCCGCCGCTGGATGCACGCATCGTGACGCGCTCATCCGATAGATGCGACGTAGAAATCCCAATAAAAATCAGGAGTACCGTGTACCCCATTCTCTCGGCGTCCTTCAGGAACTCCAGCTTATCCCCGACGGGATCAGAGAAAACCGTCTCAAAGATGAAGCTCTCGCGGCGTTCAACGAGTTGACGGCGAATCGCGTCCGCCATCTCCGCCGCTGTATACGGATCCATCCCCAAAGAAAGCGCCAGGACATCCGCATTGACGAAGTACAGCCCGGTCTTTGCCAGATTCGCGTCGAAAAACATGGACTTGCCAGCACCATTCGGTCCTGCCAAAGCCACTACAATCGGACGCCGATCAAGCAGTGGCGTCAGGCCCATGCCTTTTGCGCCTTTGAATCGACTCGTGATTTGTCTTTGGACCCGCGAGCGACCTTCTTCTTTCCCGACCCGGCTTCCGTAATCTGAAGCTCCCGTGACACGTTTGCCACGCCATTTCCAACCGCAGTGAACACACGATTCACAAAACGGCCGACAGTCTCGGTTCCGTCCTCATCGATTCGGACCAACAAGCCACGCTGACCGGCATACTGCCTGTAATGCGGGAACGGACGGCTAGCAAGAACATCCTCAACTCGCTTGCGTCCCGCCGGAGTATCGACGGAGGCTAGTGCTTCCGAGAGCGGTTGCACAGCCCCCGACGCACGCAAAGCCCGCACTTGCCGTCCGTTCAGCAACTGGTCGACCGATTTTCCCAGTTTGGCCCAGAACTCCACCTGCCCTGCGATCGAGCGCTCCTGCGCCTCTCCCGCAATGCGGGCATCGAGCACCAATGCATCCGACAATTTGACCGGCTGACTCATGGCCATAAGGTAGCATAATGCTACCCAGTTTTCAAGAGATTCTCATGCGATAAGCTGGACCTGAGGGATTTTCGATGCGTATGCGTGCTTTTCGCCCAGCGGCTCTTGCCCTTATTGCCCTGGTACTGGGTCTGTTTTTGCAGGCACAGGAACCCACTCCCTTTCCCGGACAGAATCCGGCTCTTCCGCTCATCCACACTGCCAACGGGGCCAACTCCGCCAGTGCGCAAAGCCGGCATTATGTGGTGCTTGTCTCGCTCGACGGCTTCCGCTGGGACTATGCAAAGCGCGACGGCGCGAAGAACCTGCTGGCGCTCGGCAAAAAGGGAGTATGGGCGCCGGAGGGGATGCTGCCGAGTTATCCTTCGCTGACCTTCCCCAACCATTTCACCATTGTCACCGGGCTCTATCCGGAGCACCACGGGCTGGTTGCCAACAGCTTCTACGACGAGACCAAACAGGCTCGCTACGGTATCGCCGACGCCAAAGCAGTCACTGACGGTTCCTGGTACAGCGGGGTTCCGCTATGGAGCCTGGCCGAGAGCCAGGGGATGCGCACNNCCGAAGCCACCGACGCAGTCCAGCAGGCCCGCATCGACAACGCCCTCGCCCTGCTAAAGCTGCCCGCAGCCGAACGGCCTCACTTCATCACCATCTACTACTCCGAACCCGATCATGAAGGACACGAATTCGGTCCCGACGCTCCTGAGACCAGGGCCGCCGAACTCAAGATGGATGGAATGGTGGGCAAGCTCAAGGCGGCTTTGGATTCGACCGGCTTGCCCATTGATCTGGTTGTCGTTAGCGATCACGGGATGGTCAAGGTGGACCCGCCGTGGATCACGCTCGACAAGTTCGCCGACCTGGCGGGTTTTGACGCCGTTGGGCCGCTGCTTTACGGGAAAACCGAAGAGGATCGCGTACGCGTCTACAACCAGCTCAANNCTCAACTATAACCAGAATCCGCGCGAGGGCGACCCCGTGGTAATCGCTACGGGGCCGTATGCCATTCGCGCGCACGGGCCGCCGGCTGGAAAAGAAGATCGCGCTCCAACGCTGGGCATGCATGGTTTTGACGCGCAAAAAATCCCTCAAATGAAGGCCAGCTTCTTCGCGGCCGGACCGGATATTGTTGCGGGCAAGACCGTTGCGCCCTTTGAAAACGTCAATCTATATCCCTGGCTAGCCCATCTTCTGGGGTTGACGATTCCGCCGAATGAAAAGATCGATGGCACACTGAACGTGCTGGCAGGTACACTTCGCGAGGATGGTAACGGTAACACGAGACGAGGGGCAAGCGCACAATGAGCCTGGGGAATCTGGTCATGGGGATCGATGGCGGGGGAACGAGAACCCGCGCCACTATTGTTGCCGGCGAAACAACGGTGGCTCATGCTGAAAACGGTTCCATCAAGCGCCTGCGCGTGGGCGCGGAGGCTGCAGAAGCTAATCTGCGCGCGCTGCTCAAGGATGTTTATGCGCAGGCGGGCATTTCAAGCCTGACCGCGGCCTCGTGCGGGGTGGCGAGCGCCACCATGCCGGGGGTTACGGAATGGATCACCAAGGTCTTTCAGGATGCGAAAGTCGAACGATCCGAGGTGGTGGGCGACGAGGTGATTGCCCTCGACGCCGCATTTCACGGGGGGCCGGGAATCCTGCAGATTGCAGGAACCGGGTCGAACACCATCGGCCGCGCTCCAGACGGCAGCCGGGAATGCGCCGGCGGGTGGAGTTCGCGGCTGGGCGACGAGGGATCAGGCTACTGGATCGGCGTGAACAGCGTGCGCCGGGCGCTGAAAGCCCATGACCGCGAGCAGCCGACGCAGATTCTGAAAAAAGTGGGTGAGATTTGGGGAACGCCGAGTATCGACGACCTGGTCAACCTCGGCGACAGCACGCCCGGACCCGACTTTGCCGCGCTTGCGCCCGCGATCTATGAACTGGCCGAAGCCGGCGACCCTGTGGCCCAGGGAGTATTGAAGCAGGCCGCGGCGGACCTGGTGGAGTTTGTGCTGCTGGTGCGCGCCAAGCTGCGGCGCAAGCATGGAATTGACGGCGAGGTCCCTGTGGCATGGACCGGCGGAGTGGTCGAGAAGATGGCCACGGTGCGCGAAGCCTTTTTTGCCGGGCTGCACGCTGCCGCGCCGGAGATGCCGGTGGGCCGTGAGTCGGTGGTTTCTTTGGAAGGCGCCATCTGGCGTGCCAGGCGGCTTGCCGGAGCGCCAAACTAGCTTCGCGGAGAACTCGCGACCAACTGGCCATTTTGGATGGAAGCAACGAGGTTCCCTGCCGTGTCTACGGCGACCAGGTTGGCCGCCCCACCCACTGCGAGTGAACCGGCCACATCGCGTATCCCGGTCATGGCCGCGGGATTGACCGTCAGCAGCCGCAATCCCTGTTCCAGCGGCGCGCCGGTGAATGCGAGGAAGTTGCTCAACGCGCGATCAAGGGTGAGCACACTGCCCGCCAACACTCCGTTTGCCGTTGCCCGGCCATTGGCCACCTGCACCGCAAAACCGCCCAAGTGATACTCGCCATCGGGCATGCCTGTGGCGCTCATGGCGTCGGTCACCAGGATGGCGCGTTCCGGCCCCTTGCAGCGCCACCAGATCTTTACCAGTTCCTTAGCGGTATGGATGCCGTCGCAGATCAGCTCGGCAAACAGCGAGTCCGTGGTGAGAACTGTACCCACGATGCCCGGCTCGCGGTGGTCAAGGGCGCGCATGGCGTTGAAGGTGTGCGTCGCGCTCACGGCCCCGGCGGCAATCGCAGCGCGCGTTTCGGCGGCGTTCGCATTCGAATGGCCTAGAGAGACGCGAACGCCTCGAGCCGTCGCGTGCGCTGTCAGTTCAGTTGCTCCGGGGAGTTCGGGCGCCAGCGTCATCAGGCGCACATGCCCCTCGGCAGCCTCAAACAGCTTGTCAAAAATGGCGATGTCAGGTTCCAGCAGCAGCGCCGGCGGATGAACCCCGCGCTTGGCATGCGACAAAAACGGTCCCTCAAGATGAATGCCTATCGGCCGCGCTTGCCCGTCGGTCTCAGCCGCCGGGCGATTCAGCAGCGTGGCCAGGCCTGAAAGCGACCGCAGGGTCGTGTCAATGGGTGCGGTGACCGTGGTGGGGAAAAAGCTTCCCGTCCCGCGCGAAGCCAGGAATTTGCCGATCGCGCCCAAAGCTTCGGGCGTGGCTTCCATGCTGTCGTGTCCGGCCGCGCCGTGTGTGTGCACGTCAAAAAAACTGGGCGCCAGCGTTGCGCCTGGATAATCGAGAATGCGGGCATGCGGGGGCAGATCGCCGGTTTCGCGTGAGGCAATGGAGGCGATTCGCCCGTCTTCAATAACGAGAATGGGATGGCGGAGCAGGCTCGTCCCGTTCCATAGCTTCTCTGCAGTGAGTACCGTGCGCATACCCTGCGTATTATTGCAGGCTCAGCGCATCTCACGGCTCAGGCTCAAAAGAATTCCAACTACGGCGTAAATGTGGCATAGCCTGCGGAAGTCATCGCTTAGTAATGTGGAAGTGGCGTTGGCTTTGGTAGGGTTTGGAGATGGATATGAAGGCGTTTTCCCCGTTTATTGGAATGGCCCTTGTGCTCGGGCCCGGTCGAGTTGCGGCGCAGACTGTGGATCTGCCCACCAGCAAGCAATTGATTGGGGAGATTCCCGGCCATCCGCAGCGGTTGAATAGCCTGCCGATGACAATGGCCGTTTCGCCGGACGGCCGCTATGTGGTCACGGTCAATGCCGGCTACGGCACATTCGAGTCTGGCTACGATCAGTCTCTCGCGGTGCTGGATACCCAGACCGGAGCGCTCACGGACTTTCCCGACAAGCGCACGTTGGCGGAAGAAGCGAAACAGACGCTCTATTCCGGACTGGCTTTCAGCCGCGACGGCAAGCACCTCTACGCGAGCATGGGCTCGATCACAAACCCCACCGGCGAGGTCAAGGATGCGACCGGCAGCGCTGTTGTCGTCTACAGCTTTAACGATGGCAGGATCGCGCCGGAGCGGCTGATTCCCTTGCCGCTGGAGCAGTTGGCGCCGGGGAGAAAAACCCGGCTGATTGGCGAGACGGAAGGCGACAAGGGAGTNNGACGATGTGCTGCTGCTCGATCCCATCACCGGCGCGATTGAGAAGCGCTTCGATCTTTCCGAAAGCGATGCCGTCCCCGCAACCTACCCCGTTGCTCTTGCCGTTGCAAAGGACGGCGAGCGTGCTTATGTCGCCTTGTGGAATGCATCGGAGATTGTGGAGCTTGACCTCAAGACACAAACTGTCGGTCGCAAGTTGGCGCTGCTGAAGCCTACGAGCGCGGTTGCTCCGGGCACGCACCCATGCGCGCTTGAGTTTTCGCCCGATGGACGGACGCTTTACGTGGCCTTGTCTAATCGCGATGCCGTGGCGGCTGTGAATGTTGGTCCTGGTGCGCACGGCCCGCAGTTTTCGGTTAAAGGCTACTTCGATACGCGGCTGCCCGCGCAGAGCTACTTTGGAGCTGAGCCTGAAGCACTGGCGGTGAATGGGGACGGAAGCCGGCTCTATGTTGCCAACTCCGCCAGCGACTCCGTTGCGGTGATCGACACTGCGAAGCTCACGACGAAAGTATCGAAACAGGGCATGGTGGAACCGATAGGATTTGTGCCCACCGAGTGGATGCCGATGTCGATGGCGTTTCTTCCCTCCGCATCGGGCGGCAAGCTGTATGTGGCGACCGCAAAGGGCAAAGGAACCGGGCCCAACAACTTTGCGCAGAGAGTGACACCGGAAATCACGCAGAGGCGATTCCACACGCCAACCACGTATATTGCGACGCTGCTCTACGGCTCGCTGGCCACGCTGGATGCGGCCGACATTGAAACCCACCTGCCGCACTGGACTTCTGTTGTTCTCGAGTCGAACCGCATGAAGGCCGCGCAGGAGAAGATCGCCTTCCCCGGCGGCGCGCACGACCGCATCAAGCACGTCATCTACATCATTAAAGAGAACCGCACCTACGATCAGATCTTTGGAGACCTGAATAAGGATGGCAAGCCGGTGGGCAACGGCGACGCTAGCCTGACTATGTATGGTGAATCGATCACGCCCAATCTGCACAGGCTGGCGCTGCAGTTTGGCGTGCTCGATAACTTCTTCGATTCCGGCGAAGTGTCGGGCGACGGGCATGTGTGGTCGACCGCGGCCATCGGCTCGGACTATCTGGAAAAGACCTGGCAGCAGTCTTATCGCGGCAGCCAGCGCACGTACGATTTCGAAGGCGTTGTGGCCGACAACTATCCGCTGCTGCAAAAGATTCCCGACGTCAACGAGCCGGCCAGCGGCTATCTGTGGGGCGATCTGGCCGCGCATGGCAAGAGCTACTACCACTTCGGCGAATTTGTCTCGACGACGTTTTGCAATGAGGCGCGCGTCGCCGATCCGCAGATGGGGCCGCTCCTCAAGGGGCACGACTGCGCGCACAAGGAAGTGGCGCCGGGTGAAACATTTCCAGCTGCATGGGGCGGCGGGGTGAACAAGTGGCCGTGGCCGGTTCCGCTGATCGCAGCCAACGTGCCGACCAAGCCGGAGCTGGTGGGGCACTTTGCACCTGAAGCGCCGGACTTCAACCTGGCTGTGCCGGACCAGATTCGCGTGGACATTTTCATGAAGCACCTCGCGGGCTGGCTCGCCGATAAGCAACAGGGTAAAGACACCATGCCGAATTTTGTGATGCTGCGGCTGGCCAACGATCACACGGCGGGCACGCGGCCCGGCGGGCCGACGCCGAAGTCTTCAGTGGCCGACAACGACCTTGCGGTGGGTCGCGCGGTGGAGGCGATTGCGCACTCGCCTTTCTGGGACGATACTGCGTTCTTCATTCTCGAGGACGATGCNNGCGAGCGGCGCGCCTTTTGTGGACAGCCGCTTCTACTCGACTGTGAGCGTGGTTCGCACCATGGAGACGCTGCTCGGCCTGCCGCCCATGAATAACAACGATGCGTTCGCCTCGCTGATCTCGACGCTGTTTACAGGGCCCGGCGATCAGCAGGCTTATACCGCGGATTATTCGAATCGCGACAACGGCTTGATNNCACGCCGATCATGCGCCCGTCGAAAAACTCAACGTGATTCTGTGGAAGGACGCGATGGGCGATAAGCCGGTGCCGGCGATGCTGAAGGAGCGGAGCAAGAAGAGCGCTAAGGACGATGACGATTAGGACCAATTGGCGGTTCGAACGGAAGAGCAAGATGCGTTTTTTGCACTGAAAACTGTGCAAAACGGCGGTTTCCCCGACGAGTGGGTGCCTGTAACTTGTTTGTTTTCAATGGCTGCAAAAAAGGAAAACGGCTAAGTGCTTTGTTTTCATAGAGATCATGAAAAGGGGTAGGGGGGGGTGCGTCTTTGGAATGCCCATTCACCCTCTGCTTTGTACCCTTCCAAGAACCATTGTGCGCCAAGAGACGTTAATTATCGGCAAACCATTTGCGGTTAATTTGGCGTTCAATCGCACGTCTCAAAGGCGAAACCTGGGGCACCCGGCCTTTGTGGTTTGGCCAGATGTGGGCCACCCGCCACTGTACCCTTCCAAGAACCATTGTGCGCCAAGAGACGGTAATTATCGGCAAATCAAATGCGATGGGGTTGGCGTTCAATCCCAGGTCTCAAAGGCGATACCTGGGGCACCCGGCTCTGGGGCACCCGGCAAAGGCAACCGCAGGTCCTTCGACTCGCTGCGCTCGCTCGGGATGACAGCTTTTTTTGGGGAGGGTTCCCTTTTGTGGCCTGGGGAACAACCCCATTGCGCTGACCCACAATCCAGTTGCCCGTATCCGCAATCCGATTGCACAGACCCAATTAAAATAGCAGCATGAGCAAGCGCATTGGGGTGCATTTGGGAACGGCGGGCGGGGCTTCGAACGCTCTAGAACGCGCGCGTGAGATTGGCGCCAANNTGCAGCCAGACGGACGATGTGCGCGAGAAGAGTGTCGCTGCGTTTCGCGGCGAGATCGAGCGCGCGCTGACGTTTGGCGCGGACTCCCTGGTGCTGCATCCCGGCTCGTGGAAGGGACTGACGCGGGACGAGGGATTGAAGCTGGCGGCGGACTCGATTACACGCGCCATTGACGGGCTTCCGTGGCAGGACACCGGGTTTCACATCCTGATTGAGAACACNNTTGAGCCGTTTCGGCGGCTGCTGAACGACGCGCGGTTTGCGCATGCGGCGTTCATTGCGGAGACGCCGGTGGACGAGCCGGGGGACGAGGAGCGGAATGTGCGGGTGCTGAAGAGTTTGGTGGACGCGATTTAATCCGGCGCGGAAAGCGTAGTGCCCTCCCACCCTCCGCCCGGCCACCCCACGGACGAAGACCTTTCCGCGGGGACCCCGGTAAGGCGAAGGATGAGGCACCCAGCTCGTTCCGGTGTACGCGCTGGAATTCATGCCTTCCCATGTCCCAGAAGCGTGACATGGGGCACCCAGCTTCAATAATTATGAGGCGAATCAAAGAAGGTCATTCACATCCATTGTGCGGCGAGGCGGGCGGGTGTGGTATACGTTTTCGCATGACTCACCATCGTGTTTTTCTCGCCGCTATTCTTTCCGTTCCGCTTTTGATTGTCCATGGTTCCACTTCCCTTCATGCGCAGAGTCCGGCGCCTACGCCGCCGATGGGGTGGAATAGCTGGGATGCTTACGGCTTAACGATCGATGAGGCCGACTTCAAGGCCAATGTCACGGTACTTGCAGGGCTGAAGCAGTACGGGTGGACGTATGCGGTGATCGACGAGGGTTGGTACATGGCCGATCCCTTCGGCGCGAACGTGGCGGCGCGGAAGTATCTGCTGGATAGTCACGGAATACTGATTCCGGTCAAGGCTCGGTTTCCGTCGTCGGCGAGCGGGGCGGGATTCAAGCCGCTGGCGGACTGGGTTCATGCGCAGGGGCTGAAGTTCGGCATCCATATTGTGCGCGGGATTCCGCGCCAGGCGGTGAAGGACAACGTGCCCATTGGAGGGTCCGCATTTCATGCAACAGACGCGGCCGACATGGATTCGCCGTGCCCGTGGGATGAGGGCAACTGGGGCATCAAGGACAACGCGGCGGGGCAGGCTTACTACGATTCGATGTTGAAGCTCTATGCCGGCTGGGGGCTGGACTTCATCAAGGTGGACTGCATCAGCGACCATCCGTACCGGCCGACGGAGATACGGCAGATTGCCGAGGCGATCAAGAAGACGGGGCGGCCGATTGTGCTGAGCCTGTCGCCGGGACCGACGCAACTGGAACACGCGGCCGAAGTGGCGAAGTACGCACAGATGTGGCGTATCTCCGACGATCACTGGGATGGGTGGACGTTCAAGCATGAGGGCGCGGGCGAGTATCCGTTTGGACTGTTGAACGATTTTGACCGGCTGGCGGAGTGGGCGCCGTATGCGAAGCCGGGGGCGTGGCCGGACGCCGACATGCTGCCGGAAGGATCGCTGACGCCGCATCCGGGAAATGGCGAGCCGCGGCAATCGCGATTCACGCAAGACGAGCAGAGGACGGAGTTTACGCTGTGGGCGATGGCGCGGTCGCCGCTGATTTTTGGCGGGAATTTGACGAAGCTGGATGATTTTTCGCGGGGGTTGATGACGAACAAAACACTCCTGGAGATCGACCAGAGCAGTGTGAAGAGCGGAGCGCGCATACCGATGGAAGAAGGCTATCCGAAGCCCTGGCGCGCCTGGTATGCACGAACAGACGGGGCGCATCCGCAAACCTACGTCGCGGTGTTCAACGTGAGCGATGACGCGGGCAAATGGAATGTCGACTGGCTGGATTTTCACTTGGCAGACAAGCCGCATGCAGTTTTCGATGTTTGGAACCAGAAGCATATTGCCACAGCCAAGGCTCTGCATGTGGAGATCCCGGCGCACGGATGCGCCCTGTTCCGGGTTGAGTAAGCACCCCGTTATGCGAAACTAGCATGTACGGCGGATGAGCCAGAATCTGAGCTCTCCCCGGCAGGATACATGTATGCCTATTTTGCGTTCGGCTTTTATTTCTCTTTCCCGCAACCAAACGATGCGCCGCTTTCTGGAGAACTCGTCGGTGGGCCGGCGGATGAGTTCGCGGTTTGTGGCCGGCAAGGATATTGCCGACGCGCTCAACGTAGCGAAAGCAGTGAACGACCAGGGCATGGCCGTGACTCTGGACTCGCTGGGCGAGAGCGTGACCTCAGAGGCGGAAGCGTACGAGGCTGCAGAAGTCTACCAACAACTGCTGGAACAGATTGCGACGCTCAAGCTCAACGCCAACATCAGCGTGAAGCTGACGCAGATGGGCCTGGAGCAGTCCCCGGAGCTTGCGGAGAGCATAGCCGAGAGCCTGGTGAAGCACGCGCACTCGACGGGCAACTTTGTGCGCATCGACATGGAAGACTCGACGCTGACCCAGGCCACGCTGAATATCGTGCGACGGCTCAATGCACGGCCCGACCTGCGCGGCGCCATTGGAGTGGTCATCCAGGCATATCTTTACCGCTCGCAGGCGGACATTGAACAACTGGTGGCGGATGGCATTCGCGTGCGGCTGTGCAAGGGAGCATACAAGGAGCCGGCCGAGGTAGCGTTCCCGCGCAAGGCCGATGTGGACAAGAACTTCGTGCGCCTGACGAGGATGCTGCTCGACAGCCCGATCTATCACGGCATCGCGTCACACGACGAAGCGATGATCGAGGCAGCAAAGGCGTTTGCCGGCAAGAACGGCATCGATCCCAGCCGATTCGAGTTTCAGATGTTATATGGGGTGCGACGCGATCTGCAGCGAAAACTGGTAGCAGAAGGATATAACGTTCGCGTTTACATTCCATTCGGTCAGGAGTGGTACCCCTACTTCATGCGCCGCCTGGCGGAGCGGCCGGCCAATGTGCTGTTCCTGGCCAGGAACTTCTTCCGCTCCTAGAATGGA
>PMWR01000477.1 GCA_003166055.1 Acidobacteriaceae bacterium | reverse complement strand
ATCGAAGGCCTCGGCGATGCCGTAGTGCAGCAGTTGCTTGATCGCAGACTGGTACGCAGCGTCGCCGACCTCTACCACCTGAACAAGGAGACTCTCGTCGAACTGGAGCGCTTCGGCGAAAAATCAGCCGACGCCTTACTGGAAGAGGTTGCCCAATCCAAAAAAGCAGGCCTGGCACGCGTCCTCATGGGCCTCGGCATCCGCTTTGTTGGCGAACGCACGGCCGAGTCGCTGGCCCAGGAGTTCGGGTCTATCGAAGCACTCGAGAAAGCCACGCCCGAAGAACTGGAGCGCGTGGAAGAAGTCGGGCCCCGCATCTCGCAGGCCATCATCGAGTTCTTCGCGCAACCCGCCAACCTGGCCCTCGTCCAAAGCCTCAAGGACGCCGGCGTCAATATGACTGCGGAGAAGAAGCAGCGCTCCACCCAGTTGGCCGGCCTCACCTTCGTGCTCACCGGCACACTGCCCACGCTCACCCGCGACGAAGCCAAGGCCGGTATCGAAGCCGCCGGGGGCAAGACCGCAGGCTCTGTGAGCAAAAAGACCAGCTACTTAGTCGCCGGTGAAGAAGCCGGCTCCAAACTCGACAAGGCACGCGAACTCAACATCCCCATTCTCGACGAAGCAGCTTTGCTGGCCCTGCTTGAAGGCTCATCGCCCTCTGAATAAGCCGTCAGCCGACCGACCAGAGCCACCGCTTTACGATCCCGACCGCCTCCGCGCCGCAATATTTGGCCGCCGCTCGACTCCCCGCAGCTCGCGTTCCCGTTCCCGCTCCCACGCATCCGCGCGCCACTTCCGCGACGGAAAGCTGGACCGTTCCTCGGCCAGCGGCGCCTCGTGCTCTTCCGCTTGCAACCTTCCCTGCACGGCCTCCAGCCCGCTCCGCAACGGCGTCCGCTGCGGCGCAACCGGAATCGGCTGCGTCACCAGCCGTGCCGACGACTCCACCTCCACATAAGCCGCATCCGAAGTCAGGCTGGCATCGGTGGCTGCTGCCTGCACTTCAACTTCGGTTTCTTCTTGAGCGCCCGGCTGCACCTGCGCCGCGAAACCCCTGGCCATGAACTCGTCCACCAGCTTGTGCAGGCAGGTCTGCCCGCACAGGTGTTTCGCCCCCGGCCGCATCCGGTTCCGCGATTTCCACCCGCCCAGCCGAAGCTCGCCTCCCTGGTCATACGCCACAAACCAGTGGTTGGTCTGCTTCTTTTCCGTTCCGCAGATGTCGCACGATATCGCCTGCCGGATCACAGCATTCCCTCCCTGTCTATTTCATCGTGCCGGGACAAGAAGGTGTGAGTTGATGAGGACAAGAATCGAGACGTGGTTCAAATTCGAACAGAGGGAATCAGGAACGTCCTGAAACGGAACAAGAAAAAACCCGAGTGCGAAGAAACACGGCACTCGGGCGTTTTGTTCAGGATGAAAAAAAATGGAGGGGCTCCTCGGCTGGATTAGTGCGGAGTAGCGAAGTACCCCTTCTTGGCTCGCACTACGTAGCGCCGATCATTGCAATAGAGATAGATCGAGCGGAACGATCCGTCGTATTTGAAGTCGGCAGGCGTATAGACCAAAGAATACTGGCTGCGCAGCTCCTGTTCAATGTTGTGGAAGCTGTTCGACATCTCTTCCACGGACGGCGGAAAGAAGACCTGGCCGCCGGTGGACTCGGCCATGTCGGTGAGTACCTTATCGCCCTTGCCGCGGCTCGGCGTCCAGTTGGTGCTGATGGCGTAGATAATCGTCTCCGCCCGCTCGCACTCCTTGATGACTTCGTCGGGGCGGACGCGGCTTTGATTGTCGTCGCCGTCTGAGATCAGCACAATGGCCTTGCGCACCGGCTCCTGGCCGCGCGAGACGTCGAGCATTTTGTCCCGGCAGGCGGTGTAGACCGCATCAAACAATGCCGTGCCGCCGCCCGGCCGCAGCCGGTCCACGCCCGACTCCAGCTTGTCGACGTCGTTGGTCCAGTCGGCCGTCACCGTGGGCGTAACATCGAAGCCCATCACAAAGGCGCGGTCGCTTCTTGCTTTAAGCACGTCAAGCAGGAACGCGGTTGCAGACTGCTGCTCAAATTGAAACCGTGAGCGAATTGAGGTGCTGGCGTCAATCACGATGCCCACGCGCATGGGCAGGTTGATTTGCTGATGAAAGGCGTTCACCCTGGCCGGCGCCTTCTGGTCATCCAGCAGCGCAAAGTCGCTCTGCTTCAGGTCGGGCTTGTATTGCCCATGCTTGTCCGTCACCGTGAAGATGAGGTTAACCTCATTCGCGTTAATGACGATGGTCGGCGCGTTCACATCGGCTTCTTCACCGCCAGGAGCCAGTGGCTGCCCAGCTTGCGCCGGCGCAGTCTGCCCGGCCGGTGCTTGCGGGCTGGCTGGCGCGGGAGTTGCAGGTTTCTGCGCAAATAGAGTGGTCGCTGAAAACGCTACCGTGAGCAAGAGAATGAAGAGCGCAAACCCTGGGCGATGGATCGTTGCCACTGGGCTGTTGAGATTTCTGATCATAGCTTCCTCATTTTATCAATCGCGACCACTCATCGCATCTCTTGCCTCGCGAACCTCATCTTGCGGGGTCGTCTCCAGCGTCCAACCGGCTTAGGAAGTTCTCCAGTTCCTCTGGCAGTGGCGCTTCCAATTCCAGCAGCTTACCCGTCCGGGGATGCGTAAACTCCAGTCGCGCCGCATGCAGAAAATTCCGCCCCAGCTTCAGCCTTTCCGGCTCCGCCCTCCGCCGCGCGGCTTTGGATTGCGCCGCCTGTGAGGCCACCTGGTCGGTGAGCTGCCCCGCTCCCCCATACAGCGTGTCACCTACCACAGGGTGCCCGATCGAAGCCATGTGCACGCGAATCTGATGCGTGCGCCCTGTTTCAATGCGCACCCGCACCAACGTGAACATGCCAAAGCGACTGTTGAGCCGCCGGATAACCTCATAGTGAGAGACGGCTGTGCGGGCATTTTCGGTAGGTTGCGTGGTCATGCGCGTGCGTCGCACTGGATCGCGGCCCACACCGGCATTGATGGTGCCCCTGACCCGTTCCACCGCTCCCTGCACCAGCGCGATGTAGGTCTTCTTCATCTGGCGGCCGGCAAACATCTCGCCCAGCGCCGCGTGNNTGCACAATGCCGGGCCGCAATTCGCCGCCAGTAGACGAGAGCTTCTTAAACCGGTAGAGCAACGCATTCACCAGCGTTCCCCGGCTGCGCGCGTCCTCGTTCTGGCCCGATCCAGCGTGCACCATCATTCCCGCCGGCTTGTTCACGACTGCCAAATCCGCGTCCTCAAACACCACGTCCAGCGGAATGTCTTCCGCCGTGGCCTTCAGCGGCGTTGGATGCGGCTCGCCTGTGACTGCGATCTGCTCACCGCCGCGCAGCTTGAGTGAAGCTTTCTCGCGCTCGCCATTTACCAGCACATCGCCCTGGTCCATGAGCATCTGCACGCGCGAGCGGCTCACGCCCTCCAGTTGAGACGCGACAAACTGGTCAAGACGTTGCCCGGCAGCTTCCGCGGGCACTTCGATGATGCGCCGCTCATCCATGCGCAGCCTCATCTTTCTCTGCCGGTCCGATGGTCGCTTCGTGCCCCTTCCTTTCGCCTTCTTTCTGGCGAAAGGGTGGGAAACCACCACCGCATTTGCGCTCAAGCAGCACCAGCGCTCCCGCCATCACCAGCGCAATCGCCGCGATCTGCGGCCCATCCAGCGCGCCGCCCAACACAACGCCGCGTCCCTCGGGATCGCGCCACAGCTCGGTGATGAAGATCGCAACGCCGATCCCCATCAAGCCCATCCCCGCTACATCACCCTGCTGCCGTCGCGCAGACAACCACACCAAAAGCAGAACCGACAACGTCAGGTAAGCCAGCGCCGCGTATGCCTGCACCGGATGCAGCGGAATGCCCAGCGGCGTACCGCTCCAGCGCGCGGCCAGCGGATTGGTGTAGGTAACAGCCCAGCGCACTGCCGTTTCTGTTCCATAGCCGGACCCGGCCATCAATGCGCCGATTTGCTCGAATGCCAATCCCAACGCCACAGGAGCGGCCAGCGCATCGGCCGTTGCAGCCAGTGGCAATCGCAGCCAACACGCGTAAACCGTCGCGCATACCAGGCCGACCAATGCCCCCGCGGCCGCAAGCAGCGGATGGTGAATCATAGCCAGTCCCAACATCCACGAAGGATGAAGGCGCAACTCGCTCCAGTTCATCAGCACCAGCAGGAGCCGTTCACCCACCAGTGCAGCGAATAACGCGACGATACACAGGTTCCACACCTGGCCCGGATTCAATTGGGCGATGCGGGCAGTCCCCTGGGCCAGAAACAATCCCGCCACCACGCCCAGCGCCGCAAGCGCGCCATAGGCTGGAATGAGGATCGCTCCGATGTGGAAGAGAACTGGATGCACCTGAGTCAGAATACCTCTCAGGGCTTAAGGGCGTATTGATCTAGGCGAGAAGCTGACTATCAAAAAGTAGAATCCGACCCACTGGGCCGTGAGTGATGTGCTGGTGAACCCGTCCTTAGACGGTGGAGCTCTCCGCGGTTCATTAGGCATTCCGGACTGGCGGACACGGCACACAGAACCGATTGTCGAGTCGAGCCCCTGTTCATGAATGTTGGTTCATCCAGCATTGACCACCCACCTGCTTTGCAGGCCGGTTTCTATTGCGGATAGTATGGGTCCTGGCCATGAATTACAAGTCTTGTGCGAGGCAGGCGAGATGTGCTACGTTCTTCGCCCGCCTCTTTTGGGACTCGCGTGCCCAGAATGGCGCGGGCCGTTTAGATT
>PMWR01000203.1 GCA_003166055.1 Acidobacteriaceae bacterium | reverse complement strand
ATCACTGTTTACTGACAACTGACAACTCAAAACTGACAACTGCCCCTACTGTCCCGGATCGCCGTGCTTGTACATGTACTTGATGGCGGACTTGTAGACCAGGGTCTTCGAGCGACCGCGGACCTTGAGGGTATTGCGGTCGTACCACTCGATGCAGCCTTCGATGCGTTCGCCGTCTTCAAGCACGATGACCATGCGGGTCTGCGACTGAATCTGCTTTTGCAGGTAGAAGAGCTCGGCATGGCGGTGCGGAGCTTCGTCCTCCACGGAGTGTGCGGGAAAGTGGACCGGCAATGGGATGGGCGAAGGCTTCCGTGAGCGCAGTTGCGGCCGCGTGGTCCGGTTGGAAACGTCGGGAAGAATGGCTTGACTCGAAAGACTGGACATGGGGAAACGATCCTCCCTTGGGCAAAACTGAAGAAGTGAAAAAGTGAACGAGTGAATCAGTGAACAAGTGAAAAAAGTGAACAAGTGAACCAGAAAATCAGTGAACAAGTAAAAACTGGGGAACTGCAAATGTCGTTCGACGGCTAGAAATCCTTGCCCTATGAATCAGCTGGCACTCTTCAATGACGAAAATCACGGCGGAAAAGCTTCTGAGTTGAACAAGACTCCTGTCCGCGCTCAGGATGCGCCAAGAGATAGCTGTGCAGGCGCAAAAGCCCGACGAGCCCCGGAATCCGTGCGTTGGCAGGGTTGCTTGTATCTGAAGAGATGCGCCAAGGTGCTCCGAGGTTGCTCTTTTGCTGCAGGAATACGCGGCAACCATCGGCTGATACCGGTTTCTAAGCTTGTTCACTGATTCGCTTATTCACTTTTTCACTTGTCTAGTTGCGGTCGAGTGAGACGGCCATTGCGTCGAGTGAAAGAGAGCGGAGCAGGTTGCGGCGCATTCCCTGCTCCACCTGGACGAGGGCGCGGGCCGCATTGTCAATCCAGTCGATAGTCAAGTTCTGGGCAAGGCGTTCAAGCTCGGCGCCAATGTCGATGTTGCGGATGAGGTGGGGCGTGCCGGCCACGATGAGGAGAAGATCTTCGAGCAGGCTGCCCATTGCGCGGAGCAGGCTGATGGTCTTTTCCTGCCCGTCGGCGCCTGCGCGATAGCTTTCCGTGGCGTGGAAAAGCTGGCTGTAGTCCGGTTCCCGGAGCGCGGTGCGGAGCAGGATGAGTGCGTCCTGACGGCTGGTGACGTAAGCGGCTAAATCGATGGTGAGCGCGCGGCCGACGGCGCCTTGCGCGAGGCGAGCAGCAAGGGCGCGGTCGGACTGCTTCAATTCCGGACGGCGCTGGGCGAGCAGGACCTCAAGGTCTGAGGCCGGAATCGCGCCGAGCCGATGAATCATCGCGCGTGACCGAATTGTCGGCAGCATCTCCTGGGGATTCTCAGTGAGCAGGATGAGCGAGGTGTGCTCGGGCGGCTCTTCGAGGACTTTCAGAAGACTGTTGGCCGCTTCTTTCATAAACGCGGAAGAGGTAAAGATGGTGAAGGTGCGCGCCGACTCCACCGGGGGGCGGTAAAACGCTACATGAATGACCTGCCGAACCTGGCCCAGTTTGATGAGCAATTGCGGCGGGTCGGGCGGGACGATGAGCAGGTCGGGATGGGTCTGAATCAGGATGCGGGTCTCGCGCTTGTCGGTTTCGCGCAGGCCGTCGCGAGCTTCGACCGCTTCGGCAACCAGGGTTTCGAGGTTGGCGGAATCGTCGATGCGGAGGCAGTTGGAACACTGGCCGCAGAAGTCGGGAAGGCCGTCCGANNCGCAGATGGGTGACGGTTTGCGTGTTGCCGAGGAAGTCCTGGAAGCCCACCGTTTGAGCGTAGAGCAAATGGGCAGCAGTGTCGAGGCGGACGAATTCGTGAATCGTGTACCCGCAAGCTGTAAGATGGCTGCCATGAATCCTGATCGCCAAAGGGGATAGCTCAAATGAAATCGAAGCTGGCAATTGTCGCGGCTGTTGTTGGAATCGCTGGCGCGCTTCATGCGCAGGTACAGGGCCACGTAGGCCCGGCATTCTCCCAGGCGCCGGTGGAACATTTCTCCACTTCGCTGGCGCGGCACGATTTCTTTTATGCCGGTGAGTCGCATGATCGCAACCTCTACATCGTGCGCGGGGGAAAGATTGCGTGGAGTTATTCCGACCCGGCGGGCAAGGGAGAAATCAGCGACGCGGTGATGCTTTCCAACGGCAATATTCTCTACACACATCAGTTTGGGATTGTTGAGGTTACGCCGCAGAAGGATGTGGTGTGGACCTACGACGCTCCGGCGGGCACAGAGGTGCATACCGCGGTGCCTATCGGCAAAGACCATGTGCTTTACATCCAGAATGGCGACATTCCGGTAGTTCGTGTGGTGAACACGTCAACCAACGCGACAGAGAAGGAGTTCCGGCTCAAGACCAAGCTGCCGCCAAGCACGCATGGGCAGTTCCGCCACGCGCGGCTCACTCCGCAGGGAACCCTGTTGGTGGCGCACATGGACCTGAACNNGGCTATACGTTCGCCAACCTGCAACAGGCCTGGCGGCTGCCGAATGGAAACACGGTGATCAACAACTGGGTGAACGAATGGGAAACAGCGCCCGCCGACATGGTGGGGACTCTGCAGGCGATCGAGGTGACTCCAGCCAAGCAGGTGGTGTGGGCGCTGAAGTCGTGGAGCGGGCCGGAGAAGCTGGGGCCGGCGACGACGATTCAGTTCCTGGGCGGACCAGCGGCGGAGGACGTGCACTTCGGTGAGTTCAAGTAACCGCGATTTGGCGGCATCCTTTGGTTCAATCGGGAATCTCTTTCCTGAAACTCGATTTCAATCGATGAGCCCTGCGCAATCAGGGCACAGGAGAAACAATGACTGAGAGGAAGAACGACAAGGCGTTACGCCAACATGTGGTCAAGCTGCTCAAGGGCAGGGATGCGCACGCGGACTTCGAAGCCGCAATCAAGGATTTCCCGGTGGAGTTGAGAGGCAAAACGCCCAAGGGCGCTGAACACTCGGCGTGGGAGCTGCTGGAGCATTTGCGGATTGCGCAGTGGGACATTCTGGATTTCTCGCGGAATCCCGAGTACAAGGCCCGCGAGTGGCCCAGAGAATATTGGCCCGAAACGCAGGCCCCGCCGAATGCAAGCGCATGGACCAAAAGCGTAAAGGCGTTTCAAAAGGATCTCCAGACAATGTGTGACCTGGTGGTGGACGAAAAGACGGATCTATTCGCGAAGATTCCGCACGGCGACGGGCAAACGATCCTGCGCGAGGCGCTGGTGGCCGCGGATCATAATGCCTACCACCTGGGCGAGATGGTGCTGCTGAGGCGGCTGCTGGGAGCGTGGAAGCGCTGAGGCAGCGAGTTAGCCGCGCTGCGCGCGTGTTGGCGGAGTCAGGGCCGGGAGTGTGGTGGGCCAGCGAGCTGCCCTGCCGGCGCGGGGTAGAGAGTCACTTTGGCGTTGGTACCCTGGCAGGGCTACTGCTGGAAGGGGTACCGGGCGTCCAGCTCTTGACACCTGGACTTGACACTGGGACTGGGGCTCTCGGGGTGACAGGCCAGGTCATGGGTTGGATTCGGTGGGGGGGTGCCCCCCCATCTCTGCAAGGAAGTAGCTTCTTTTTCAACGGGATAGGGCATGCGCTGCGCTGTAAGCGGATGATTG
>PMWR01000595.1 GCA_003166055.1 Acidobacteriaceae bacterium | reverse complement strand
GGGCCCAGCTTGAGGACCAGCAGGGAGAGCAGGAGCCAGCGGACCATCCTGCCGCAAAAGACGGACAGGATGAAGGGAACGACGGGCATTTCAAAGACGCCGGCGGCAAAGACGAAGGCCTTCCATGGGGTGGGCGGTGGCAGCATGGAGGGAATCATCATGGCCAGGAACTCCTGACGCTCGAAGCGGACGCGCATTCTGTCGAAGCGTTCGCGGTTGACGCGTTTGAGCAGGAAGAGTTCACCGCCGGCGCGGCCCAGGCCGTAGGGGAGCAGGCCGCCGATGGACGATCCGATGGCGGCGAGCAGGCAATAGAGCCAGAAGCGGGGCTTGTCGTTCCAGACGGAGATGGCGAGGAAGGCGTCCATGGGGACGGGGAGGGTGGAGGAGTCGAGCAGCGCCAGGGCGCCGATGCCCCAAATACCGAACTTGGCCAGGAAGGGCAGCAGCACGTGGTTCATGTTGGCCATGATTCGAGCGAGAAACGACTTCAACAGGGTCCCCTTCCGGCCGGTCATCCGTCTTACTGATCAAGTACCATTGTACGAGCCATGACCACATCGTCACGGTCATCGAGGGAATGAGAGAATAGATAGAAAGGACTCNNATTAACGTGAACGAGCCCAAGGAGCCGGCTGACCACACCGGCGACGAGGACCTGTCGCCGGGGACCGCCGCGCCGGGAGTCTCAGGTGCTGAGCCGGGTGACCAGGAAGGCGCGAAGCCCTTTGCCATACGCGGTTCGCGCTGGGTAGACTACGACACCCACGAGCTGCTGGAGATGATCAGCGAGCTCGAGGACGAGCGGCGCTGGGCGCGATTGCGCGAGGGCGTGCTGTGGGCATTGCTGGTCCATATTCTGTTGATCTCGGCGTTGACGTGGATTCCGAAGTACGTGCTGAAGGTGCCGCCGGTCATCGATCCGATCGATGCGATGAAGGATCGGCAGACCCTGGATATTCCTCTGGACGCATTGCGCGAACTGCAGCATCCGAACTTGAACCCCAGGCCGGCTTTGCAGAAGCCGCCGGTTATTGACAAGAAGACGCTGGAGGCGATGAACCGGCCGGCGCCACCTGCGCCCACGCCGGCGCCGGAGCCCGCCCCGGCACCCGCGGCGCAGCCTCCGCCAACTCCGGCTCCAACCAATCAGCCGTCGGTCGAGGCGCCACGTCCGTCGGCGGTGCCGGCGCGGCCGAACTTCGCGATGGGTTCGCAAAATCCGAACGACCAACTGCGGGACGCCATGAGGGGTGCTTCGCGGCCGGGAGCGGGAGGGCCGGATGAGCTGAGCGGGGGCGGACTGGCTCGGCATCCGGGCGCCGGGGGCGGCGTACAGGTCTTGTCGGATACGCAGGGAGTGGATTTCTCCGCATGGCTGCAGCGCTGGCACCATGAGACGCAGAATACGTGGGACCCGCTGATTCCGGATGAAGTGAACCCGCCGATCAACAAGCAGGGCATTGTGGTGATCAGCTTCAAAGTGTTGCCCAATGGGCGGCTGATGGATGGCAGCTTGAAGCTGGAGGGCCGCTCGGGCGATTCGGCGCTGGATCGGGCAGCCTGGGGAGCACTGACGGGTTCCAATTATCCGTCGCTGCCGAGGGACTTCCACGGTCCGTACCTGGAGCTGCGGGCGAGCTTCTGGTATAACGTGACGCCGCCGAATTAGGCCGGGAAGCGGGCGGAGTTATCGGGGTTAGTCCGTCGGCGAGCACGCGAATCTTGAACAATNNCCATGGGGCAGGTGGATGCCGTCCTGGGCCAGCAGTGCTTCATACACCGGGATGGGACGCCAGTGGCGGGCCAGGGCGAATGCGGTGATGTTGGCGATCATCAGCGGCAGCACCAGGCCGTAGCCTCCGGTCATCTCAAAGACGATGAGCACAGAGGTCATGGGTGCGCGGACGATGCCGGCGAAGACAGCTCCCATGCCGACCACGGCAAAGGCGCCGATGGCGTCAGAGGAATGGTGAAAGATGGTCACGTCGAGGTAGCCGACAGAGCCGCCGAGCATGGCGCCCATGAAGAGCGCCGGGGCAAAGATGCCGCCGGAACCACCGCTCGCATACGACGAGACGGTTGCGGCCAACTTGAGCACGCAGAATGACACCATGTAGAGTACGGGGACGGTTCCGGTCAGGGCCAGGGTGAGGGTTTTGTAGGGGTCGCCGGCGATGCCGTTGAGGTGGAAGAGCTGCAGCGCGAATGCGGCCATGCAGCCTACGGCGAGGCCGCCGATGGCCGGATGCACCCAGCGCGGCACCGAGGTGAGTTGCCGGAAGCGAGCGCGGAGGCCGAGCAGCCCGTCAGTGAACGCAACCGAGACGATGGCCGCGAGCAGGCCGAGCCAGGCATACCAGATGAGCGAGGATGTATTTCCGAGCTCGTATGCGTGGTTAACGTGAAAGACCGGGTTTTTGCCGAGGATACTGTGTTCGACGACGGCGGCCAATGCGGCGGCGACGATGACGCCGGAGAGCATGGTCTGGTCGAGGTCGCCGATCAGCTCTTCGAGCGTAAAGGTGATGGCGGCGATGGGCGCGTTGAAGGCCGCGGCGATGCCGGCCGCCATGCCGACCGAGGCCAGGCGGCGGCAGTTTTTGGGGCTGAGGCGGGCGGCGCGGGCCAGCATGCTGCTGACGCCGGCGCAAATCTGCACGGTTGGGCCCTCCAGGCCGAGCGAGGCGCCGGAGCCGATCTGGACTGCGCAAAGAATGAATTTGCCGATGGTCTCGCGCACGGTGACGTAGCCGTTGCGCAGCGAGTAGGCCACTTTGACCTGGGGAATGCCGCTGCCTGCCGCGGCGGGGGCGAAGTAGGTGAGGCCGAGACCGGCAAACAGGCCGCCTAGGCCCGGTGTGAGGATGGTCCAGAAGATCCAACTGTGCCCGGGAGCATTGTTGGCGCGGTCGATGAGCAGGG
>PMWR01000475.1 GCA_003166055.1 Acidobacteriaceae bacterium | reverse complement strand
GTCGCCCCCATCAGGTCCACCATCTCTGTGAGGGGATTAATGTCCGGATAGGAGACATACCCGTCAGGCCCCGCGTCGGGATGACCTGGGTCGTAACGCTTCAGCGGCGGCGAAGGGTCCTCCACCACTGCCGCGATGCGCACACCCGGCGCCACTGGCCCGCTCCCCGTCAGATCAAGAGCAGGAGCCGGAACAACGCCTGAGGCCGCGCTCCCCGTTGCCCCGGAAGCCGTTGCCAGCGAATCGAGGAACCCGGGATCGCCCTGATTTGCCGCAAAGACCACCTCCTGCCGGTGGTAGGGTCCGCCCGAAGCGGTTCGCGTGGTCTCCGCATTCGCCATGTTGGCCGCCACCACCTCGGCGCGCATGCGCTCGGCCTGCATGGCGCTGCCCGAAGTCTCCATCACCCCAAACATGTTCATCGTGAATACTCCTTGAATAGCTGCCTTCTCACTTGCCGTCCGCATGAATCGCGTCCATCACCCTCTGGTTCTCGCTTCGCAGCAGAGCCACCCCAACCTTGAACTTCAGTTGCGCCTCGGCAAGATTCAGGCTCTCGCGGTCCATCGACACATTGTTGCCGTCGGGGCGCGCAATCAGCCCATCCACGGCTTTGACCCGCACCTGCCGCGGCGCACGTCCCTGATTCACGCCGTCCATGGCCTCTTTCATCTCCGCCTCAAANNTCGATATTTGCCATGTTGGCGGCGGTCAGCTTCACTTCCCCCGCGGCCAGGTCCAGATACCGCGCCAACTGGTCGCCCAAAGGCGTCTCAATGTTCATGCTCATCGCAAACCCTCCCCGACTCTTCAAGATCGCCCGGCAGCAGAGCGGATCAATTCACCGTCGACCCGAAATCGATCTCGCTGGCGGTCAACACCGAGGCCGCGCCGGCCAGAATCGCCGCCCGCTCCAGAACATGCTCCAACTCGCGCACATTTCCCGGCCAGTCGTGACGNNCCCGCATCAACGCGCTTGACCGGCTCATCGCGGCCCATGCGCTGCATAAAATGCTCCACCAGCAGCGGCAGGTCCTCTCCATGCTCCCCCAGCGCGGGAGTCCGGATGAGGAAGACCGCCAGCCGGTAATAAAGGTCGGAGCGGAAACTCCCGGACTGCGTCTGCTGAGCCAGCGCCTGGTGCGTCGCGGCCACGATGCGAACATCCACTCGCACCGTCTCGTTATCGCCCACGCGCTGCAGTTCGCCGCACTCGACAAACCGCAGCAGCTTGGACTGCAGCGCCAGCGGCATCTCCCCAATCTCGTCCAGAAAAAGCGTTCCTCCGTCGGCGGCCTCGATGCGTCCCGTTCGTCCCTGCACCGCTCCGGTAAACGCGCCTCGGGTGTGGCCAAAAAGCTCCGCCTCCAGCAGCGCCTCCGGAATGGCCGCGCAGTTGATCGCAACAAAAGGCTTGCGGCTTCGCGGCGACAGCCGGTGCAGGGCCTCTGCCACCAGTTCCTTGCCCGATCCGGTCGGCCCTTCGATCAGCACTGCCGTCGAGCGCGGCGCCACCAGCCGGATGCGGCGGCTCACCTCCAGCATGCAGGGCGCATTGCCGATCAGTTCGGGTAACCGGCTGCTGACGGCCTGTGCGTTTCCGGCCTGAGCGCTTCCGGCGATGGGCGACTCCAATCGCACCGGTGATGCCTGGGGCGGCGCCAACCGGACCATGATTGGCGGAATTTGGATCGGCGGAATCGCAACCTTCTGTTGCGAGGCGGATACCGGAACTCCATCGACGCGAGCCGCGATCGAGTGAGTCTTCGGCTCGGCCTCTTCAGGCCCCGAATTCGGCGTGTCCAGGGACGGCGCCGTATTCCACGCCGCCGTATCCGTATCCTGGCTGCGCCGCAGCGCGTAGAGCAATTCCTGGCGATAGGGCCCGCGCGGGCTCTCCTGGACCGGGAAACTTCCCGTGGTAACCAGGTCCACTTGGGGAAAACTCACACGAAAATCCGTGAGAAACTCGCCCAGATCGAGATCGGGAAACCAGGAATCGACGATGATGGCTTCGGGAGCGGAGCCTTCGGCCTCAGCCCAGGCCTCGGCGCCACTTTCCACCTCGCGCACCTTCCAGCGCAGGCCGGTGAGGATTTCAGAGATGCGCTGGCGAAAGTTGCGGTCCGCGCTTGCCACCAGCGCAGTGCGCGTGCGAAAACGGGGTGCGGAAGTGAGAGCGGGTACGGCGACGGTGTGCATGAGCATTCTCCTGATCTTCAAACTGGGTGATGAAAGCTAATTCGTTGCAGAAGCCAGAGCGATCTTTGTCTGACTGAATTCGGATAACGCCGCCGCCGCGGCCAGGTTCAGATCGGCCTCCGCGGGCACCACGTAACCCTGTCCCCGCACCGTTCGAATCAGCATGCCGGGCGGTGGATCCTTGAGTTTGCGCCGCAGGTAGTTCACGTAAACATCCACGATNNTTGGTGGTCTGCGCCGGCTCCATGTTCCAGACCGACTCCAGCAGTTCCACCCGCGAGACGCATTGGCCACGGTTGAGCATCAGGTGTTCCAGCAGGGCGAATTCCTTGTTCGTCAGCACGATCGCCTCGCCCGCCCGGTGCGCCGAATGGTCCAGCCGGTCCAGCTCGAGGTCACCGGCGCGCAACTGCAGCCGCGCTTCCCGCCTGCGCCGCAACAGCGCCCGGCAGCGGGCCCGCAACTCGTGCAGACTGAACGGTTTAATCATCAGGTCGTCGGCTCCTCGGTCGAGGCACCTGACCCGCGTATCCACCTCTTGGCGCGCGGTCAGCACCAGTACGGGCAGATCGGCGTTGAAGGCGCGAACCTCCGTCAGTACCTGTTCGCCGTCCTTCACCGGCATGTTCAGGTCAAGAATGGTCAGGTCCGGCATGTCCTGCCGAAATGCCTCCACCGCGGCCCCGCCGTCGCAGGCCAGCCGAACCCGATGCCCGTCAGCCTCCAGCCCGCGGCTAAGAAACAGTCCCAGTGCCTTGTCGTCTTCTGCGATCAACAACCTCATGGCAGCCTTTCCGGCAGCGGCATCCGCCCGCCCCGCCCATCCCTCATTCCGGCGCCGATTCAACGGCCCGGCTTAACGGGAACTAATCAATTGCCCTCTTCCACCTTCACTCGGAAAGGAGAGGAACTCAAGATTGGAAAGAAGAAAGATTGCGGTCGGACTTCACGGGCGGAATCGATTTCGAGCGGCGTCCTAAGATGGGCGGCTGAACGTCAGCTTGTGATGGCGCTCACAGCAAAAATCGGCGATGCGAAGATTCGGCGAACATGCCGCGTAAATCCCGCACGCGCTTCTTCGCCAATGCTTTCAATCGGGTTTCATTCGTGGCTCGCCGCTTCACCGCTCCGAAACGGTTCCCGTTGCGCGGGAAGCAGCCTTGTCCCTGTACATCTCCGCATCCGCTCGGTCCAGCACAGCCTTCATCGCCTCGCCCGGCAACTGTTCGGCAAGACCAATGGATGCATCCACTTTCAGCTTCTTTGCGCCGGAGCTTCCCTGCACCGTGTAGCTGCCGAATACCCATTTCCGCAGCCGGTCCATCTGCGCGCCGGCCTCGCGCAGGCCGCAATCCAGCACCAGGATGAACTCGTCCCCGCCCCAGCGCGCGATCACATCCGTAGAACGGCAGGCCGACCGGAGTTCGGAGGCGAATTGCTTCAGCAACTCGTCGCCGACCAGGTGCCCATGCTCGTCGTTCACCCGTTTGAACCCGTTGATATCGATGATCGCGAGGCAATACGGAGTTCCAGCGGCAATCCTGCGCTCAATCTGGCTCTCGGCGTAGAGGCGGCTGCGCACGCCGGTCAGCAGGTCGCGCGAAGCAGCTTCCTCGGCCTCCTCCAGCCTGGCCTGGTACACCGCAACCTCCGCCTGGAGCTGGTCGATGGCGGTTTTGCTCTCCGCGGTCATTCTCTCGACCGATGTTTTCAGGTCTGCGGCGCTCTTCTCGATCGAAGCGCGGATCTCCGCCAGGTCGTCCAGGCTTGCAATCCCCTCAAGGCTGTTTGTAACCTCGCTGATCTGCCCGGCGCACCGCTGGTCTCTCTCGCCAACCGACTCCGCGGTCCGCGCCAGAACCAGCAACAGATCCTTCACTTCACCTGTTTTTTGACGGTAATGGATTGCGGTCTGCTTGCCCCACTCCCGCAACTGAGTTCGAACTTCCGCCTCCGCCGCTCGGACTGTTTCGGGACTGATCTTGCTCGACAGGCATTCGCCCACCATCCCGAGACTCCGCTTCAACCCGCCGCCCAAGGAGGGACAAGCCTCGACGCCACAACTCCCCATCTCGTTCAGGGCGGAGCGGTAGGCCGCCATGGTAACGGTGAGTATGTCCCATTTAGCCGGCTGGCTGTGAAGGTCCGAGCCAGCCGGTTCCGATTCAAGATACCGTTTCAGCGAGATCATCGACCCTCTCGGAAGACCGACCCGTCGCAACCAAACCACTCAGGCGATCCAAGCTCTCTATCGGCGGAAATCCGCTCGCGATGAGGGGTCTGATCTTCCAATTCGCAGAATCCACCTTCCCGCTGCAACCGATACTCTCGAAGGAAAACCGCGGATCGCAAAAAATAACCGTTGCAATTCGCTTTTTATTCGCTATAATGCGCCCATGGCTGTTACTCGAAGGCAAAAAGAGGTTCTCGACTTTCTCGAGTCGTTCGTGACCCGCAACGGCTATTCCCCGTCGTTTGAGGAGATTGCGCGCGGGATGGGGCTGAAGAGCCTGGCAACCGTGCANNAAGCACATCACCAACCTCGAAAAGAAGGGGCTGCTCGACCGCGTCCACAACCGCAGCCGGTCGATCGATATTCTGCCGCCTGGCACGCGCACCCGCTCCACCGACCGTCTGCCCCTGGCCGGGCGTATCGCCGCCGGGCTTCCCGTGGAGGCCATGGAGAATCCGGAAAGCATCTCGCTCCATGATGTGGTAGGCAACCGCGACGTCTTCGCTCTCGAAGTGCGTGGCGACTCCATGCGCGACGAGCANNGTGCTGGTGGAGCGCACCCGGACTGCCCGTCAGGGCGAGATCGTAGTCGCCCTGGTCCATGGCGCCGAAACCACATTGAAGCGTTTCTACGCCGAAGGGAGTGTTGTGCGCCTGCAGCCGGCCAATATCGAGATGGACCCCATCTACGTTCCGGCTGCTCAGGTTGCCATTCAGGGCCGCGTGCTTGGAGTGCTGCGCAAGTACCACTAGACCTGTCGAATGAATCGTTTAGCAGCCGGTGGTAGAAGTCCGGTTTTGAAAGGGCACGACTTTAGTCGTGCCGTAAAGTCCTAGGAATCAACGGGGCTTTAGCCCCTGATGGATGGTTTTCCCGACGTTTTGACTTTCACCACAGGCTGTAAGCGCCTGAAGCGAGACCTGAAGCGAGAATGGGAACCAAGCTCGCAACGTCCTTTCTCTCAGATCAGCGTCGCGCTGGAAGCTACCCCTGAGCCCGTCAAGCTGCAACTTCCCGCCTGGGTGCACTGGTAGTGGACGTTTCCCGCATAATCCTGCCAGTCGTTTGAGTTCCCGACGCTGCTCGCCGGGCTGACGGAGAAGCTTCTTCCCTCGCGGGTTTCCAACGTCCCTGTCGAGGCGTCGAAATCAGCTACCGTCAGGTCTCCCTCAATCCTCATCTGCGCAGGGTTTGAGGCGCTATCGGAGGCTGCCGGCTCGCTGGCCTCGGCCGTTTCGAAGGCTGCGGGTGCGATGGATAAGCTCCGCGCGCCGCCTGTGAACGCAACCTTGTGCGCCGACGCTAACCCTCTCTTTGTAAATGAGTTAGAGACAGCATGATGCATCGTCGAAACCGCCGTATGATGGGTGGCGGACATTTCCGGAGTCGCCTGAACCAGAACCGGGGCGCTGTTTTCGGACACAGGTCCGCCGACCTGCTGCTGGATCGTATCGGATCGCCAGGCATTTTGGGGCACAGAGCTACCCGATCCAGGCGCACTGATCCTGACCTCCGCCGATTCCCGCGCCATGACCGCCGTATTCGTGCCCCAGGAGCCGACGACAGCCGCCGTTCCTGCCAGAAGCCCAAGCGCCGTGCCGATCACGGCATAAAGCAGGCCTTGAAGCTTCTCCGCTTCAGAAGGCCGGTCGACGTTGGGTTGGCTGAAATTCAAGTTGGCAGCTAAGACGGTGCTGTGCGGGTAAGCTGTCGTCGCCATTCGATTCTCCTTTGCCTCTTGCGAGAACCCAAATTCTTAACGGAACGGTTACTTTTCTATGCCTAGGTACCTATTGCTGAGTAACTGAAGTAATTCTCGTAATCAGATTGAATTACTCTTTCGCGGAATCAAATACAACAAAGGTGGAGAGTGAATCCCACAAACGTGGGATCTTCCACGGTACCGAAGAGTCTGCGCCCGGCCCCGTGCCGCACGGCTCACCTGTTCCATCCCCTGGAACTTCAGGTTGGATTTCAAACGCATGAAACATTGCAAGGTGATTTATCTTTAATTGTAGGTTCTTTCTTTTGTTGAAGCGTTCTTTTAGATAAGGCGCGTATACTATTGACTCTAAGCAGATTATTAAGCCGTGCCTGCGATGCGCGAGCGCACATGCGGGACCGGTGTTCAAATCAAGGCAACAGCGCGCCGGCGTCAGGAGGGGCATGATGACGGATTCTTTTGACTACGCATCCATCGCCGGGATGATCGATCACTCACTGCTCAACCCCTCCCTGACGACAACGGATCTTGAAGACGGTTGTCGTTTGGCGATTCGATACCGCGTGGCCAGTGTCTGCATTCTGCCCTATTACCTTGCACGGTGTGCCGAGCTGCTTGCCGGAACGGCCGTGAACGCCAGCACCACCATAGGCTTTCCCCACGGCGGGCACTCGACGGCTACCAAATTGGCCGAGGCCCGTTTGGCATTGAGAGACGGTGGGCAGGAATTGGATGCGGTGATCAATATCAGCAAGGCCCGCAGCGGAGATTGGCATTACGTCCGGGATGAATTGTCCGCTTTGACGCAAACCGTTCATTCTGGAGGGGCAAAGATCAAGGTGATCTTTGAGAACGCCTACCTCGACGATGTTTCGAAGATACGCCTGTGCGAGATTTGCGGAGAAATTGGAGTGGATTGGGTCAAGACCTCAACCGGCTACGCCTCAAGCGGCGCCACGCTGTCCGATCTTGAGCTCATGCGCAAACACTCTCCGCCAGGTGTCCAGGTGAAGGCCGCCGGCGGCATTCGCGATCTGGATACGCTTCTGGCCGTCCGTGCGCTCGGAGTGAGCCGCGTGGGCGCAACCCGTACTGAGACCATGTTGGAAGATTGCCGGAGACGGCTCGGTCTCGAAGCCCTTTCAAGCACTGTTCCCGCGGCGCCGCCCCAAGCCTGCTAATCCAAACAAACCAAAGGCCCGGCTTCATGGCCAGGCCTTCACGCTTCAAATCNNGGGGCACGTAGCCCACAATCTGATCCGCAACCTTGCCGCCCTTGAAAAACAGCAGTGCGGGAATACCGCGAATGCCGTAGCGGGACGGAGTTGCGCTATTCTCGTCGACATTGACCTTGACAACCTTCAGCTTGCCGGCAAAGCTGGCGGCCACCTGATCCACGATCGGCCCAATCAGCTTGCACGGACCACACCAGACAGCCCAGAAATCCACCAGAACCGGCTGCTCACTCTCGAGCACTTCCCGATCGAACGTTGCATCGTTTACTTCCAAAACACCCGAACCAATCATGATCCTCCTCGCGGCGCCAACACTCGACTTCAGTATACCGGCAACCGGCCTTTCCATCAGATGCCATAGCGTGTGTGAAAGTCGCAATCCGCCCCTGACCAGTCAACAACCCGTTGTGGCCGCAATCAAAAGCGCCCGGATCCTGAGAAGGATCACGGGCGCTAGAGCAGCCCTCCCCCAGAACTGCCCACGCAGCGAATTTATGTGTTCCGCGCGTGAATAGCAAGCAATCTTAGGTAATCCAACACTCAGGCACCAATGGGGGATTATCAAAAATGCAACGCGATCCAAAACAAAAGTTTACCGCGATGACAACGTCTTCATTCCTCGCGCTGAACGCGCTTCTCAGCGTTTAGAGCGAAACCAGAGTTGGTGTGCCCTGTTGGATACTGTTCTGGGTCGCCGCTCCCTGCTGGTCGCGTCGGCTTGAGTGAGTTGGCTTCGGGATACGGTCACTCTGGTTTCACTGTAGCCCCGGATATCTCAAGCAAACTGGCTTGCCCCGGTGGAAACGAAGCGGCAGGCCGTCAGTTCCGGCTCCAGAATGCCCTCGAGCGCGCTGTGGATGGCCTGCTTAGCCTCTGCCAGATGCGTCTCGCCGGCCACAACCAGCAGCACCGCCGGACCGGCGCCACTCAATGCCACCCCCAGAATGCCATGCTGTCCGGCAAGCGGCAGCAGGTGCGGCAGCAAGGGGCAGATCGACGACCGATACGGCTGGTGAATGCGATCTTTCATGGCCAGCCGCAGCAGGTCGCCTCGTGCCTGGGCGAAGGCGAGTCCTAACAGCGCAGCCGATTGAATGTTGGCCACCACGTCGGACCGCGCGTAACTCGCCGGCAACACCGCCCGCGCCTCGTTGGTCGATAAGGGCTTAGCTGGAAAAACGACAATGGCCCGCCACTCAGCCGGAGGAACGACGCTGGCCGCGTGCACCTCACTGCCCTCGCACACAGCAGTCACAAACCCGCCCAGCCAGCAGGCTGCGGCGTTGTCCGGATGGCCTTCCAGCGCACATGCCTCCTCCAGAATGCGTTCGGAACTCCATCCAAGCTTGCCAAAGTGGTTCGCCAGCGCAATCGCCGCCAGCCTCCCGGCCGCCGAAGAACCGCAGCCCATCCCCAGCGGAATCCCGTTTTCCATCCGAATCGCCAGCGGCACAATCGGCCGTCCATGGCTTTCAAGCAGCCCCTTGTAAATCTCCAGGATGAGGTTGTCCTCAATCCGCCCGCAGCGCTCAGCGTCGCGTCCGGTCGCGGCAATCGAGAACTCAGCCGCAGGTTGGGCTTCGATTTCCAGGTAAAAATCCAGCGCTACGGCGGCGGCGTCAAATCCCGGCCCGAGGTTGGCGGAAGTAGCGGGCAAGCGCAGCTTGAGGCGCCCGGGAATCGCGTTCAAGGCGTCGTTCATCCCACCTTGTCCTTCATCGCCGCCAGCACAGCATGGGTTGTAGCATCAATAGCTTGCGCATTGCGCTGCATGCCGGCCAGTTCCGCTTCCCGTCCCGCCGTTTCTTCGTTTTTCAGCAGGGTTCCCCGGTGAAAGTCAATGGTGTAATCGGCATCCTTCAGGGTGTGCCCGGTCAGCAGCAACACCACTGTTTCCCCCGGCTCGACCGCTCCCTGAGCGCGCAGCTTCTTCAGCCCGGCCAGGGTCACAGCGGAGGCCGGCTCGCAACCCAGGCCTTCCGCGCCCAGTTCGGCCTTGGCAATGGCGATCTCCGCCTCGTTCACGTCCAGGCACCATCCGCCGGTCTCCTGGATCACCCTTGCCGCCTTGCGCCACGAAGCCGGGTTGCCGATGCGGATTGCGGTAGCCCGCGTATGCGCTTCGACCGGCTCCAGCGTGGCGCCGTGATCCTTGGCAAAGCTCCGCACCAGCGGGTTAGCCCCCTCGGCCTGAATCACCGAAATGCGCGGCATCCTGGCCACAAGACCCAACTGATGCAGCTCGCGGAAGCCCTTGCCGAGCGCCGAACTGTTCGCCAGGTTCCCGCCGGGAACAATCAGGTGGTCGGGCACGTTCCAGTCGAACGCCTCGGCAATCTCGAAGGCCGGNNCCCTCCAACCGGTAAGGATTGACCGAGTTGAGCAGGTAGATGCGCGCTTCCTTCACTACTTGAATCAACAACTTGAGGCAGCCGTCAAAGTCGGTTTTCACCGTGCAGGTGACGGCGCCGTAGTCCATTGCCTGCGACAGCTTGCCCCAGGCAATCTTGCCGTCGGGGATCACCACCAGGCTGCGCAGCCCGGCCCGCGCGGCATAAGCCGCCATCGCCGCCGACGTATTCCCCGTCGACGCGCACGCCACCCACTCGAAGCCCCGCTCCTTAGCCACGCTCATCGCCGCCGTCATTCCCGTATCTTTGAATGATCCGGTCGGATTCATCCCCTGGTGTTTGGCGTAAAGCTGGTCGATTCCCAGCGCTTTAGAAGCGCGCGTCAGATGGTACAGCGGCGTATTGCCCTCGCTCAGCGTCACTGCGTTGCCAAAGCTGTCCAGAATGGGAAGCATCTCGCGGAATCGCCACACGCCGGAGTGGTCCAGCGCCTCTGACGAGCAGCGCCGCTCCCTCCAAAGCCACTTGAGAGCGCCCGCATTGGGCCGGTCGTTGCCCTTGGGCTGACTCCAACCCGGATACTCCACTTCAAACAGGTCCCCGCACTCCGAGCAGCGGAAATCCGGCCTCGCCTCCCCGCGCGTAACCCGGGCCCCGCATCCGAAACAGCGCAACTGGTGCAAATTGTCGTTCATATCTGGCTTTAGCCTACCAGCGTACGCCGGTTTTTGCTTTTGTAAGGGAGTGAGCCCCTCTCCGCCATCCCCGCGGTTTAGTTTGCAGCGATGACCAACTGCGTTGCGTCATCCCGGAACCGAGCGTCGCAAAAGCGAGTGACCTCCGCCAGCAGCCGGCTATTCAACTCTTTTGCCGAAAGATCCGCGTGCTCGGTGGCAAAGGCCGCGACCCTGGTCTCTTCGAAATCCTGCTCGTCGGCGTTCGAAGCCTCCGTAATTCCATCGGTGAAAAGAAGCAACCGGTCCCCGGTTTTCAAGGCAATCGTTGAGTTTTCATACTTCCACACCGGAAAGACGCCCAGCACAGCGCCTCCTTGTTCCAGGCTCCTCGCGGAACCGCTCGAAACCAGAATTGGGTAGAGATGCCCGGCGTTGCTGAACTCAAACGTATGCGTCTCGCCATCGAGAATTCCGTATAAGAACGTCACGAATTTCCCGGTCGCAATATTCTCATGCAGCAACGTGTTGACTTTCGTGCAAACGCCGGCCGGGCTCTCCGAGTCGCTTGCAAACGCGCGAACCGCAGCCTGCACGTTCGCCATCAGCAACGCAGCCGAGACACCCTTTCCCACCACATCCGCAATGCAGATTCCCAGCCTTTGATCGCTCAGCCGAAGCACATCGTAATAGTCCCCGCTCACCGTGCTGGCCGGCTGCCAGGCCCCTGCCACCTCAAATCCCGCGAGCTGAGGGATCTCTTTAGGCAGCAGCGATTGCTGGATCTCCCGGGCGCGCTCTAATTCCTGCTCCTGCTTTGCAAGTTGTGCGGTCCCCAGCTCCACCGACTTCTGCAGTTCGGAGTTTCGTCGCTCCAGCCGGTCTTTTGTGGTGCTGTAGACAAAGGCGAGCATGCCGAAGACGAACGTGACCAGGAACGGCAGCTTCCAGCCCGTTCGAATCAGATGCTCATAAGTCTGCGGAGTCGGCGGAGCAACCAGCCAGACAATTGCGCTCGAAATAACATAAACCGGAGGCAGCAGCAGAACCAGAATCGGAAGGAAGATCAACCAGTTGAATGGAAATCTCCGATCCGCGTAAAGATGGTGTAATCTGCTGATTGCAGGCGTGATCAGATTGCCGATCGAGAGCGAGTACACCATCACCGTCAGCGGGTTGATGCGCTGGCCAATGGCCCAGAAAATAGCGCCGACGATTGCCGAGAGAGCGATATAAACGCTTTGCTGCCGCAAGAAGCGAACCAGCGATGGATGGCCGACGTTCACAGGATCACACTGTCTAATCGCGATTTCAATCAACCGGGTATTCTAGTCCCGCAATCGAATTCCTGCCTGTGGTCTTCGATATCCTGCGACCGCCAGCTCAAAATCCCAGCATCACCGGTTCCATTTCGAGCGCGATCCCAAATCGGGCCTCGACCGCCCCGGAAATTCGCCCGGCAAGCGTCAAAATCTCCGCAGCCGTCGCCCCGCCCCGGTTAATCAGCGCCAGGGTATGCCGCGAAGACACCCCCGCGGCTCCCAGCACATACCCCTTCGTAAACCCTGCCTGCTCAATCAGCCACGCCGCCGGAACCTTCACCCAACCCTTCCCTTCCGTTCCAGCCGGAAATGTCGGCGGCTCTTTCCCTCCAGCTTCGGCGATTCGCCGCAACTGCTCCTTGCTCACCACCGGGTTTTTGAAGAAGCTCCCCGCGCTGCGGCAGTCGGGGTCACCCTCCACCAGCAGCATGCCTTTCGATTGCCGAACCTGCCTGACCACGGTGGCCACCTCTGCCAGCGTCGGCTGCCGGCCCTCCGCTACGGTCTCCTTAATCGCCCGCCGCAGGTCCGGATAGCCCAGAGTCGGAGCGCCGCCGGGCTTGAGCATGGTATCCACACGCGTAACGATAAACCGCCCTCGATCCAACGAGTTGAAGCGGCTGCGGCGATAGGAGAATCCGCACTCGGCGTTTGTGAACTGAGCAAAAACTCGCTGTTCCAGATCAAAGGCCCGCACCGTCAAGATGACCGAGGCGACCTCCTGCCCATAGGCGCCAACATTCTGAACCGGAGTCCCGCCCACCGATCCTGGAATTCCCGCGAGACATTCAACTCCAGCGCACCTATCCTGCACAGTCCGTTCCACAAAGGCGTCCCAATCCGCGCCGGCGCCTGCTTCGTAGACCATCTGGCCGCTCCCGTCGCGCGCTTTTGTCGCCACTATGCCCCGCAACCCCACCCGCAGCACCAGCCCATCAAAGCCCCGGTCCGCCACCAGCAGATTGCTCCCACCCCCCAGCACAAACAGCGCAATCCCACGCTCAAGCGCCCAGCCCGTCGCCTCCACGATCTCGTCTTCGCTGGCCGCCTCAACAAACCAGCGTGCCGGTCCGCCGATCCCGAAGGTCGTATACGGTGCAAGCGGCTTGTTTTCTTCAATGCGCATCGGCTTCAGCCTACACCACC